>VENG01000033.1 GCA_009711705.1 Bacillota bacterium | reverse complement strand
TAAAAATGAATATAAAAAGTGGCTCAATATTTTCTCAGCGCTTTTCCAAAAGTGGCTCACTTTTTTATCAGCGTTAGTGGCTCAATATTTTCCTGGCGAGTGGCTCACAATTCTCTTGACAATCGCAGAACAGGATATGCGGCAGGCACTGGACAGTGCAAAAGTAATTCGAGATTTTGTTCTAGCTGTTGCGCCGGAGATGTTACGGAAGAAAAGGACAAATCCCAATCACAGGAAGGTTCTTCATTATAGCCTGATAATAAACTGATCTCACTGTAGGAAACAGTGGGTTTTTTTGTGCGCAGGGAGGGTATGTGAATAAGTGAATAATTCAAGCCTGACCCCCCCCGACATTTGATGGTTTTTATCAAACTGTATTTTAAGGTTTAGTTTGCGTGTGGGGAAAGATGGAATAATTTTTGTCAAACTTTGTTTTCATTTAATTTTAGATGTGATTACGCATTTAGAGTGCCAATTCTGCCATTTTAATCAAACTTTATTTGATAGCCACAATTAGGTGTTAGTTTGAATAAAAGTTGCAAGTGTGTGATTAATAGATGCAAGTGGTTTGAATAAAAGATGCAAGTGAGTAGGGGTTCATCTGATTTATTTTATTGTTGGTAGATTCTTATGCAGTACATTGGCTAAAAGATTTCTATTGATTGTCTGAGATAATATTACAGGGACTGGGGTATATGCTAACTTTCCGGTACAGTCGGAGTTAGCCACATTCCCCAGTCCCTGCCATGGAGATAGGTAATGAGTGAATAGCTCACTCATTACCTATTATGTGAACAATAAAACACAGATGAAAGAACCTTACACTTTAGCGGCCCAACCGTACCAAAAGGGCAGCCGCCCAAGCCCCGATTACCGGCAGGCGTTGTACGTCTTCTGACCTGATACCACCCACTACCACCAGCACCACGGCATATACAACCATTCCCGCAAACACCGCCAGTAAGGTGGGCCAGGTATTACCCCCCCATGTTTGAAGAGTTGCCCGGTATACAGAAAGGACACATCCTGACATAATCACTGTAGCTAAGGCGGGCTTTAACAACATCTCTACGGTATTGAACTCAAAACCCACCAGCCGAGATAAATGAACTATGTTTAGCAATGACGACACAAAGAATATAGCTACTGTACCCAGGGCCGCCGCCTGAATGCCCAGCGGAGTGGGTGTGAAGTAATAAGTGATTAAAACCTTGATAACTATACCTACCAACAAGTTGCGCACCGGTATGCCAGCCCGGCTCATACCCTGGAGCGCGCTGGTGGTTACAAGGTGCATCGACCAAAAGATTACAGCCGCGGCCAGTGCAGCCAGCGGGATTCCGGCCCTTTCATCGGCGAAAACCAGCAGTGTTAATTGATTCGCCAGCAGGAACAGACCCGCTGCTGCCGGCAGGGCGAAAACAAGTGCAAGACGCATTGCCTGAGAAAGCTGCGTCTTAATACGTGCCAGATTTTTAACCGCCAGGGATTCAGCCGTGGCAGGTACCAGACTCGCACCCAGGGACGCGGCCAGAACGGTGGAGATATTTATAAACGCCATCGCCATCCCAGTAAATTCACCATACTGTTTGGCGGCCTGGTCATAATTATAACCAACCAACTGAAGCCGATCCACGATGAGGTTTTGGTCAATAATGGCGGTCATGGACATGACCATGCCGGCAAAGGATACTGGTAAGGCCACGACAAAAATCCGCTTGAGAACGGAAAACGTTCCCTCCCTGACCCCGGACAAGTCCTGTTTGACCATCTCCAGCATATCCTGCCGCTGCCTGCGGTAAAGAAAAACTAACATTACTGTAGATCCCACCGCACCCGGCACGGCGCCAAAGTTAGCCCCGGCGGCGGCGATTTCCAAACCGCGGGGCAATAGTAGATAGCTAAACAGCAGGGTAGCTGCAACCAGAATTACCTGTTCAGTCACTTGTGAGTACGCCACTACCCGCATATTGCGCAACCCTTGAAAGAGGCCGCGGTAAACGGCTGTAATCGCAGCAAAAAATATCACCGGTGCTACGACCCGCATTCCCAGATAAGCCTCAGGGATAACCACCAAACCAATCTCAATTAACCACCCTGCACTGGCAAAAAGCAAAAGGAAAAAAGCCAGCCCCAACAGGAACATCGTAGTACGTGCCACCCGAAAAGTATGTAACGCATCGCGGTAATGACCAATAGTTACCTTTTCTGATATTATGCTGGCCAGAGCTACCGGTATTCCCGCCGTAGAAAGAGCAAAAAAAAGATAATAAATTTGGTTAGGCAGGACATAAAAAGCCATTCCCTTGGCATCCAACATGTGAGCCAAGGGTATTCGATAAAGGGCTCCCAAAATTCTGATGATTATCCATGCCGCAGTGAGGGTGATGGCTCCCTGCAACACCGTTTGTTTGTTTAACGGGTTCCTGGTCATAATTTTTTATTACTCCGCTAGATGTATTTGTGCATTATAAGCATAACCGCTTTATCCATTCTAATTGACATCCGTCTTCCCTTGGTTCGTTGTGGCCAGCGATTTTGCGAATAGTATTCCTGATAAAATGCTCATTGCAATGTGACAATCATATGACTGCATTATTTTTATAAAAATACTAAATGGGGTTGTGAACGACCTAAGACCGTACCACATGTACCATTGCATGGGAGGTATTAAGCTAATAACGAGAAGCCCGATGCTGGTAATAAATAAAAGTTTGTCTAAATGAATTTTTCCCTGAAGTGCTTTCCATGCCTTTTTCCATTCTATCAAGATACCTAATAAGAAATAGAGAAAGAAATAAACCAGGCTTTGGGTTAAATATTGTTCATCGTTCAGCCTTTTAGCCGATATTTGAATTTGCTCATGCAGCCAAGCTGTTGTTGCCAGTAAGCCCAAACCTACTACCGTAACAATTAAAAAGGACAATAATTTTTTTCTATCCACGTTACCCCTCCCTCAATAGTGTTCAAGGCTATATAACCAAAAGCATTTTTTCTTATCTACTAGTGTTTTGAACTCAGGAATTGTTACAGTCTCCTTTAAATTTCGATAAAGCAGCTCAAATCTTTCCGGCCTGGTAAGAACATGTAACGCCACTTAGGGTCAAAAAAAGGTAACATAGGGAGGAATGAAAGGATATTTCTGTCAAACTAAATAATAAATAGGGAAAGGTGGATGGCTATGGATAGGATGCCGATTATTAGCATGCTGTTACCGGAAGAGTTTTTAATTTTCACCCTTGAGTTAATAATCTTGGGGGAAAAAGTCCACTTTCCCAGAGTTCTTGGCACTTCTGTGGTGGCAGTCGTAGGGACTTATTTTATAAGACTCCTGCCGTTTCCTTTTGGGTTTAACGCTATCATTTCTGTGGCATTATTTATAGTGCTGTTTATGGTGCTTTTAAGAATGAAGTTTAAACAAGCATTTATAGCAACCTTATTAGGGATGTAGATATCTTCACATTGGCGAACTTTGTTCGGTAAAGGTACCAAGAAATAAAACGCAGAGTGGAGAAATAAAGTTGTCCCAAAAGCAACCGAGTTTTGGAACGTTTCTTTGGTGCTGAATTCAAGATACTCAAAATAACATCCTTCTTTCTGTTTATGGCAAGGATTTCATATTGTTTTTTTGTGATTATAAAATGGTGTTATAGATATCTTAATTATGAGGGAGAGGATCAGGAATACCGCGATGTATATACCTATAATCTAAACTTTCGCGATCCAGATGACCGATCTTTAGTCGCACAACAGAAGATTTATCTTATTTACAAAGACGGGGCCTGGAAAATAATTGACGTTGGGCCTCTGGGGGAAGTGGGGTTAAAGTAATCGCTTTTTTAAATATGAGGGGGGATAATATTTCTCGCGGTAAAAAGATTGTTACGACACTGTACGTCGTTGTCCTGACCTGGGCAATTATATCGGCATACTTCTACTGTCAGCACTACATCACCGTGGAGACATACAATGTGGATAAAAAAATCGTCCTCGAAGATGCCACCGTATTTATTAAGCAAGTGACTATGGAGCAATACATCAAAAAAGAAATGCCTTTTGACGTTGGAGAACTCTGGCAATATAGGGTTGCGAAAAAGCTGCCTGACGGATTACAAATTCCTTTTTTAGGGCTCTGCTATTTTTATAGTAGACCGTACGAGTTTCATGATGATAGTGCTCTGCTCAAAGTCAAGGGAATAATGGCCTATGACTCCTCTAATGACTATGAGCTCCATGAATTGTATCAAATGCGTATATACATTGATGAAACTAATTATTACGGCAGAGGTATGGGTGCTAGACATGCGCAAGATGACAACTTTCATCTTTTCCGTGTGCGGGGAGAAGAAGCTCCACCTGACACAAAGCATTTAAAGCTAATCATTGACAGGAAAGATGGAGATAGGGTGAAGGTGCTTTCCTTCGAGCCTACATGGGAAACCAAAACCTATAATACCCTCCAAGAAAGGCCACCTGAGTACGGGTTTGATCCTTGGGAGTCGGTTTTTAAAATATTCCATGTAGTTAAATATGGAAATGAGGAGAAGCTTCAGGAGCTTGTCTTGCCTAAACTGAGGGGTGATTTCCCATGGGGACGAATAAAACATAACTATTGGGAATCAATCCATAACGGCCACTTTACGTATATGGAAGAATATCAAGGCTTCGAGGACGTGTTTAAGCATACTGTTGTTTTCTGTGAGCGGGATGATTCGGAAACCGATAAGATAACTGAGCAACCGATTACGGACATTGCTGAGCAAAATCTATATCTTATTGACACTGGTGAGGTATGGAGACTAATCGAGGTTGGGCCTGTGGAGGAGTTACCCCGTTAATCCTGTTAATCTAGGAGGATTCATAAGTTATGCGTAATGATTGGACCAGAAATGAAGAATCGGCAAAGGCCATAGTCAAGTATAGGACGGCAAGGAATGCTGCCCCGAAGCATCCCTGGGAGAGGAAAATTATGAAGTGGCTGTCCATATTTCTTATTCTAGCTGCGATTATTCACGTCGTCTGGCGGCTTTGAAAAGGGGCGAATTGATATGAAACTCAACCTAAAACTCTATTAAACCTCATGCGGCTGGCAAAGGAAAAGAATTCCGACATAACTGAACAACTAAATAATAGCGCTTACCGTGGCCCTTCGCGTTACCTGATGAGACAGTCAGGATATGGCACCTTCAAACCGTCCAAATAAAAGTTATATAAAGCAAAGCCAATCTTGATAACGATTAGGGTGAAGGAAAATTATTGAAAGGGTAGGACCAAACTTGTTGAAACCGTTGGCTTTAGGAATATTAATAGTGGTTTTAGGATTAACACTTTCTTTTATGTCTAAGGATTGGAATACGTTAATTAATATTTCAGGGATAACGACTATTGTTACCTGAATCCTGTCAGCAATACTTTCCGATTTTCTCAGTATAAGTAGAAATAAAGCCAATAGAGAAAATGCATCAGATGATGGTCCAAATGTAAAGAATGCAGGTCTAAAGCCAAAGTTGGCCTGGAACCTTATATTTGTAGGATTATCGAATTTAGTAGCTCTTTTTATTGTTTCATTTATCTTCAAAGATTTTTTATTTGACCCTGACCATGGCTTTCCTATGTGGTTTCAAGCTGTAATATATATAGTTGCTTTGCTTATGATCTTTCATTCTATTAATATAATCAAGTACTGGATGGAAGGGAGAGGCTTTTTTCAATGGCTGCGTGAAGACCATGGGACATACATAAAGTGGATGATAATTTTCACTGTAATTTACGCAGTAGGGTTGATTCTTATTAGGCTTCTATTTTCCCATACTTAACAGTTAGGAAATTAACTTGTTTGGTAGGGTATGAGCCTTGTTTTTTGCAATTACAACAAGTTTAGGCTGTGGCAAAATAACTGTAACCGGTGCATATTTCGGCCCATCCGGACACCTTGTCGAATTAATTAGATTACTGGTACCCTTTAACTTGATTGAGTAATAGGGACAGGAGATAAAGAGGCTTAAAATGCTAAAAAAGAGAAGTATTAAGGCTAAACATGAAGTAGGTCTGTCTTTCGAGAGATTGAATTATCGCGTCATTGACGTTATTGGGCCGATAGAGAGGTTAGCTGATTGACAGATAAAAACTTAGAATATTATAGGGACGAATTTATAAAAGAAAATGGGCGGGAAAAAATTGGACAGGTTGCCCAAAGGTTACACCATTACTGTCTTTGTTATACTGATTTGTGTTGGATCTGCCGTTTGGTACTACAACCCTGGTTTTACTTTGCCTAAATTAAAGGAACCTAGTATTAAGAATGCCAAGATTCTGGAAGGCCGGCCAATTACGGATCCTCGCTACCGGCAAATGTGCGAAGTCAAAAATGATCTTCGCAATCTTTTGCCCCAGATAGCAAGGGAAATGGGTATTTATACGATTGGCCGTTATGTGGACAACAAGGATAATGCCATAGTCATTGAAATTAGAAATCATATAAGCTTTCTCAAAGAAAGGGAGTTTAAGAAAATAGTAGGGGTACAGGGCAAAGAATTACATTTGGACCAGTTGAAACCCGGGCAGGTTTAAGGAGTTTCCTACTTTTAATCAAACCTTAGCATTATTCCTTAATCCTTCTAACCCGTGGTTTCAGGAGCATTACCAGTGTTTTTACTCCTGTTTTCCCCCTCAATATCTCCCCCCATTTCATGTCCTTAACTTATTCTCAATATGGACTCCGATTACATGGACCTTTGTCTACATGGTTTTCTTTTATTTTCTGCCTGTTAGAAAGGCTTTCTTATACCCCTATCTTTTAACGTTTACAGCCTTGAACTATACAACCGGTTTGGTACTGGAGAATCTTGGTTTGTTTAGAGTGTAAAAGAAAGTTTCCAAATGCATATTACTTAATTTACAGTAATTTCTTTTTGAGTTTCCAGCACAGCTTGAATAGCCATGTACGTGATAAGAAATACTTTACATGAAAAAATTAAGCCATAACTAAGGGTGGTTGTTAATGGATAGATTTTTCAGGGGTTTCGTCGCCGGTGTAGTCGGTGGAGTAATTATGAATATTTGGAGTGTAGTATCTGTTAATCTACTCCACTTATCTAAATTTCATTACCTAGACTGGGCTGCTGTAATGACTTTCGGTTACCCTTCTGGTAACATACTGGAGTCCTTAATGTCCCTTGCTACCCACTTGGTATGGACGGGTTTCTTAGGCATCGTTGCTGCTTACTTTCTATCCTTAACTACTTCCAAACAGTACCTCTTAAAAGGAATATTAATAGGTTTTACCCTGTTCTTTATTATCAATGCATTACCGGTATTGTTTCATACTCCTTACCTCCACAACACAACTTTTGGAACATCTGTATCAAACGCTATTGGCTCAATTGTTTGGGGTTTGGGGGTTGCTTGGACTTTACGTTATCTGGATACCACAAGTAATGTACAAACTTAGAAAAACCTTACATGACAAGTGACCGGCTAAGCTGCACAATAACCTGCGTGTGAAGGATGGGGAAAAACCCAGAGAAAAAGGGGAGAAATTGAGGTATCACAAAATATCCTCTAACTCCCTCAGTGTTTCTGCATTCATCTTCTTTACCAGAGCAAAAAGAAGTTCAACGGCGTGTTGATAGTCATCTAGATGGGCGAGCCCTATGTGATCGTGAATATACCGTACCGGGATGCCTATAACCACCGAAGGCACACCCTCTCGGAATACGTGTATTTTACCGGCATCCGTGCCGCCACCGGCCATAACTTCAACCTGGAAGGGTATGTTGTTTTCCTGCGCGGTTTTGATCACGAGATCCCTGAAGGGGATATGCGGAATCATGCTGGCATCATAAAAGCCGATAACCGGGCCCCTGCCTAAATATGTTTTGGTAGGAGCTTCATTGTCACTTATGCCCGGAGTATCCGTGGCTACAGTAACGTCAACAACCAGGGCCAGGTCCGGTTTGACTACATCTACACTGGTATTGGCCCCCCTGAGCCCTACCTCTTCCTGTACAGTCATCACACCGTAAACTGTATTGGGGTGCTCACCCCGGCTGATTCTCTGGAACAGCTCCACCACCATGGCACAACCGGCACGGTCATCAATGGCTTTGGCCATAAAGGTTTTTGAGTTTTTACAAAGCATAAACGGGCTGTAGGGAACTACGGGATCACCGGGCTTAATTCCTATTTTTTCGGTCTCTTCCTTGCTTGTGGAACCCACATCTATAAACATTGATTTCATTTTAACCGGCTGCCTTAACTCTTCCGACGTTAAAATATGCGGCGCTTTTGCCCCAATCACGCCTATCACTCTGTCGCCTGAAGTCAGTATTTCCAGCCTTTGGTCAAGAAGGACCTGGTTCCACCAACCGCCCAAAGCCTGAAACTTAATAAAGCCTTCCCCGGTAATTTGGGTAACCATAAACCCTACTTCGTCCATGTGCGATGCCAGCATAATTTTAGGGCCGACACTTGTCCCCTCTTTAATAGCAACCAGACTCCCCAGCTTGTCTGTTTTTATTTCCGAGGACAGGGGTGATAAATAATTTGCCAGCACCTTTCTGATAGGAGACTCAAAACCGGATACACCGGGTGTTTCAGTTAAAGTTTTTAAAATTTCCAGGGAATTTTCTTTCACTGTTAGTTCCTCCTTGTTATGTTAGTGCTGCCTGTACTGCTACAAAAAGAATAGTGGATAGGCCTATTACTATTGACGCGTAAGGGAGAGTGGTCTGAACATGCTCCAGGATTGGTACATCTGTTATGGCAGAAGTTAATACCGGTGTTTCGCCAAGCGGGGAGACGTTATCCCCAATGGATCCCCCGGCGAGTACAGCCCCCACAGCAAGGGGGATGCTGGCCCCTGTGCTGACCGCCAAGGGCAGCCCAAGGGGCATTATAAGTGCCCAGGTGGCCCAAGAAGATCCAATAAAATATGAAGTGAAACCGCCTATTAAAAATATGGCTGCCGGTATAAACAGGGTGGGAATTGCGGCACCAACGCTCTTAGAGATGAACTCTACAAAGCCAAGGTCCTGAGTGGCACTGGAAAGTGACCAGCTTAAAATCAAAACCACTATTGGTGGCAAAAGCTCTGTCCCGCCGCTTAAGAAATGGCTTTCCAGCTCGGCCATGGGTATCTTTTGCAGGGTGTAATATAAAGCTGTCAAAATCACCGTGGCAAAGGTAGCGATAAAAATAGCTTTTTCAAATTCCGCATTCATAAATGCCTGTAAAAAAGTGCGCCCATCGCCCTTTCCCGTATACCAGAACAAGAACAGTATGAGGCCCACCAGGACCAGGAGAGGCAATAGCAGGTTTGTAACCCTGGGCGGAGCCTTTTCTTCAAATTCACATTCTTCATGCGCTGCATGCTCTCCGTGTACTCCACCTTGAGCCTTTCCTAGCTTTCCGAATCTCCATTTACCGAAACCCAGACCAAAGAATGTTACTAAGATGCTGAGGATAACCATGCCTATGGAGTAAAAGTTAAAGGGTATGCTCTTTAGGTACAGGGAATAGGGAGAGCCCTCCAGTCCTGCCTGCTGCATGGCTGAACTTGTGACACCGATTATGTATCCCACGTAGGTGGTGGCAATGGGAATAAGCACAATAAGCTGTGAAGATGTTACATTGACCACCATGGCCAGCTTTTCCTTTGATCCCTTTACCTTTTCCATCAAAGGATTTGCTATGGTGCCGGTGGATATGACATGAAAGCAGCAGTCAAGAAAGGTGGCGGGGGAGGCGGCCCAAACAGATAAAAGCGCCCCTCTTTCATTCTTTACATATCTGTCTGCTAAATTAGCAAACCCTTTTATACCGCCTGAGACTTTAAATATTTCCGCTAAGGAGCCAAAAACAAACAGAAAAAGCACTATGTAAGCGCTTTCTTTGGAGGCAAGGGAATCTACAATATATTCCGAGGCTTTGATGGTTCCCCCAAGAAGGCTGGGCACTAATAAGATACTACCCACCCACAAGCCCAGTGTTAAGGAGGGGATGATTCGTTTGGTGAAAACTGCAGTAGCAATTGTTACTAGCGGTGGTATTAATGAATACCAATTTTCCATAAAAGTAAAGCTCCCGGCCTCATAATTTTGGTTATGATTTGCGCGGGAGCTGGTTTTTATACTTTACCGTTATTGGCATTATAAATAGTTTAAAGGATTTGTTTGAGCACCGTTTTTCAACACTTCCAAATGAACGTGTGGCCCGGTTGTATTACCGGAGGTGCCCACTTTGCCGATAATTTGGCCTTTGCTTACGGTCTGTCCCTTCTGAACGCCAAAGGCCGACATATGTGCATATCGTGTGACTGTCCCGTTTCCGTGAGAAATAACTACCATCCGCCCGTAGCCACCCTGCCAATTAGCACTGACTACCCGCCCGGGTGCTGCCGCCCGTATGGGGACGCCGTAGCTGGCGGGCACTGAGGGTAATTAAGCAGAATATTGCCTTTGCCTGCTGGTTAAAGCTGTTTTTATTGCCGGTACTTTTATGGGTATAACAAACCTGTGGATGGCAGTCTTTGCCGATACCGGTGCATCAATTAATTGTAATTGCCAACGGCATGCGCCTGATGCGGGTGAAAGAAAATGCGACATATAAAAAGAAACCCGAAAAAACTGGACAAGCTGCTTACGAAGAAGCCTAGAAATCCCAGTGGACATTCTTACTCATGTATTCTTTTTCATAACTTCCCTCCATTTACCAGCAGTGACCATTATTCCCGTACCTGTTGTCCCAGGGACAATTTGGACCATAGTGCGGCCCCTGGTGTCCATGGTTTTGCGAATATACTTGTCCCTGGGAACCGGCAGGAGGGGTCTGGGACTGTGTAGGGGTGGGAGTCTGCTGGTTTTGGTTGACTTGTTTAGTTTGAACTGGAGGTTGGTAGTTGGCCATCATATTCTGCATCCAGCTTTGCTGCATCGTATATGCATCTTGCACGTTAAAATTGGGATTATGATCCATGACACTTTGCATCCAGGCCTGCTCCATCTTTAAAAGGTCTTCCCGGCTCATGCCGGTGGCTTTAACCCACTGATCAACCATAGCCTGGTCCATTTGCCAGCACGCCTGTATCATCTGCTTTACCTGTGCGGGTGTTACTGTTGCTGCAGTATTTGCAGGCTGGTTAGGCTGTCCTTGGGGTGCTTGAGCTTGCTGGTCTTGAGGTGGTGCCGGCTGGTTTGATTGGGCATTGTTAATTATGGCAGCGTTAGCCACTCCCACAATGGCAATTCCAAGCACAATGACAAACAATATTAGCGGCAACTTTTTGCTTTTCATTCTACAATCACCCTTTCTTTTAATGTTGGGATAACTTCCCTTGACTGTAGTTTCCGAAACCAGTGATTATTTTAAGTGGGTATCTCAAAATTTTTTTAGTTAGTTGCATTACATGCTTCAAATGTTTAACTTGCTTCCGATGTTTTACTCCGGTCTATAAAGGTAACTACGACCCATCCCTCAACATCAATTCGAAGGCAAGCACAGAGGTAGATATCCACCTGTAGCCACACAATCTCACTTTGCTGGTATTGGTATTTCTTAGAACAATTCACTATAGCACGTAAAGGAAAAGGGCCGGTTTTTACCGACCCTTTTCAGGAATAAGAAGGAACACAATGTAGGAGGTTGACTATATATTAACCTAAGGATTTATCCATTACGTCAAATACATATAAACTTTCTGTAATAATTATTAAACCATAAAACCTACCATCCGCAGTTTTCATAGTTACGGCTCTGGCTCATTGATTTACCGCTCCAGGACCGGTCATGGGAATTACTGTTATTATTCCAGGACTTTTGACCGTTAGACGCATTCTGCATCCAGGCTTGATCCATTTGCTGCATCTGCTCGGGAGTCATGTTTTGCATGTGCTGGTCAGGGTACGGGCAATTTTGTGGTAGATGCTGGTCGGCATTGAGACAAGCTTGCATCATTTGGTTATAAATATCATTATGGCTGTCTGCATTATTGTTATCCGTGGTATTTTGGTCATTGTCATTGCTGTTGGTTGTCTGGGTATTATCCTGGTTTACATCATTATTATCATCCGAATCCGTTGCTGTAGAATTATCATCAGACTGTTGATTTGTGTCTATATTCATATTCATTGGCATGGGAGAGCCGGGCTTTAGTAAAAGAGCCCGGCTCTCTTTAATGAAGATCTTGTTACAAATAATTTAAATGCTTGTGACTTTCCCATGAGAATAAAAATATATACTTGGAATCAGAACTCAAAAGAGAAAATAGAAGGAGTTGAGAAAAGTGTTCGAAGCAACAGCTGAAGCCGCCGGCCTCAATTACAACGACGAAAAACTGCAGGAATATGTTAACTTCTTGTTGGCGATTCTAATGTTGTTTTTAGTTTGGGGTTTGTCTTTATATAAAGAGAGCCTCTTCCGTAAACGGAAGAGGTTCAAAAATATTCCTTTTTTATATTGACTGCTAATCAAAATTAATTTTCATCACTTGCCGGAAGCGCCACCGTAAATACGGATCCTTCCCCCGGGGTGCTTTCTGCTGTAACTGTCCCTCCATGAAGTTCAGCAATTCTTTTCACAATGGTCAGTCCCATTCCGGTACCTTCACCTGTCCTAGTCCTTGACTTGTCCACTTTATAAAACCTTTCCCAAATATGCTCAAGCTCTTCGTGTGGAATTCCGGGCCCGTTATCTTTCACATTGATGTAAACTCTTTTATCTTCAATTTCACCCCAGCTGATTTCAACCATACCCCCTGATTGGGTATGGTTGAGGGCATTACCAATCAGGTTAGTCATAACCTGTTTTAAGCGGTCAACATTGCCCCAAACGGTAATCTCTTTTTCACATGGCTTAACTATTAATTTAATATTTTTTTCGTGGAATAAAGTTTCAAAGTTACCGGATGTTACTTTAACCAGTTTTGCAATCCTCACAAACTCCATATCTTCTATAACATCTTCCGCCTCAAGTGCTTTAAGATCTAACAGCTCGTCAACCAGGCGCTTAAGCCTCTTAGATTCTTCCAGAATGTTTTTAAGGTAAAACTCCTTATCTGTTTCTGTCTTCACTTTACCGTCAATGATGGCTTCTGAAAAACTCTGGATTACAGTTAGTGGAGTACGCAATTCGTGGGACACATTGGACACGAATTCCTGCCGGACATTATCCAGTCTTTCTATGTCTTCAATTTTTTCCTTTAATTGCTGGGACATATTATTTAATGAAGATGCCAGCCTTCCAACTTCATCACCGGAAATAACCGGTACTTGTTTACCGAAATCACCACCGGCAATGGCGTGGGCCACTTCCTCCATTTTCACCAGCGGCTTGGTGAGTTTTTTTAAGACAAAGACACTAAGTATGGTTGCCAGTACCATTCCCAAAAGGGCGCCTAAAGAGGCTATTTTCCGGATGCTTTCGATTTGTTTCTGCAGGGATGTAAGGGGGCCGTAAATAACAACGGCACCTGTAAAATTATTATTTTCTTTTACCGGAACTGCAGCCAAAAATATGTCCGCCGGATAATTTTTGATTTTTCCAGTATAAATAACCTTTTCCCCGTCTTTCAACTTTGACATGAATTCTTTTTTGGGCATTAAGTGTTTATGTCCTCTCTCAGATGGCCTTTGCGCTACTCTCGTTACGTTCCCTTCTTTGTCGACGGTTAATATTGTTCCATTTAAAAACTTGGCCAGGATCAGCAGCCTTTCATTGATAATTTCAGGCGAGGATTCATTCTTTAGAATAGTTGAAACCTCTTCGGCTTCATAAATGTAGTACTGGGCCTGCTGGTTATAAACAAAAGACTTAATTTGTTCTGATTGAATAATAACGGAAACAATTAATACCGCTAAAACAAGCATAACCACAGCAACCCAGGATTTAATAACAATATTATTCCTTATCGACCACCTGTGGGAAGAAATTTGTACCCCACCCCTCTGACCGTTTGAATCAGCTCGCTATTACCACCTGCCTGAGTAATCTTTTCCCTCAGGCGGTTGATATGAGTATCCACTGTACGGGTATCACCGCAGTAATCGTAGCCCCAAACTTGTTCCAGCAATTCATCCCGGGTATAGACTCTTCCAGGAGCCTTAATGAAAAGGTGCAGCAGATCAAATTCCTTTAGGGTGAATTTGATTTCCTCATTATTCACTTGCACCTGTCTTGTTACCACATTTACAGTTATTCCCGGGTAATTAAAAACGCTGGCATCCGAATTTCTATTCTCTGATCTACGCAGTACTGCTTTCACTCTAGCCACCAGTTCCCGGGGGCTGAAGGGTTTAACAATATAATCATCCGCCCCCAAATCAAGGCCCAGTATGCGGTCGTTTTCTTCACCTTTGGCAGTGAGCATTATTACCGGTATATCCATGGTCTTGCGGATGTGTTTGCATACGGTCCACCCGTCCACCACGGGCATCATCAGGTCCAGCAGAACTAAATCAATTTTTATTTCCTTCAACCGCTGCAGCACCTCTTCACCGTTTTCCACCTCAATAACATTAAAGTCTTCCGAATCCAAATATAACTTTACTACACTACGTATCCTGGGGTCATCATCAGCGAGCAAAATTGTTTTTTCCAATGGTTGTCACCACCTTATTTTACATTATGAAGGAATTATCATATAAATTTTAAACCTGCTGTGTGACACGATTGTAAAAGTAATTTTACATTTTTGTCATATTAACCTCTTTTATATCACAAAAAGTTTACATGCATGTAACAGGGAGGATAACTTGAAAAGTTATACTACAGAAAATCATTTGAAAGGAGGCCAATGTATGAAAAAAACAGTAAAGTACTTTTTGTTGGCCGGTGTGCTTGCCGTTGGGGCGGTTTTTTACGGCATCAGTAATGCCTCGGCACACCAGATGAATATGACCCCTTATCAGTATCAACATTATCAAGCCGTGCCGGCCCAGGCGATGCAGGCTGATTTAATGACTGCTGCACAGGAAAATAGCAATCAAAACCCAGATGCCAATCAAAACCCAAATAACAACCAGCCCCCCTACCCGGCGTATCCACCTTATATGCAGGGACCGGGAATGATGTGGAACAATCCTTATTACGGGCCAAACAGTGACGGCCAGCAGCCCCCAGCTTATAATTATACTCCCTACGGTATGGGAATGGGTATGATGGGCTGGTGCTGGTAAAAAGACTTAACCCAACCTCCAAAGTTTTTCTCAATTAAATCTCCTCAAATTTTTGGGGAGATTTAATTTTACCCACGTAAATTGAATTCTTTTTTCGGATATCTAATACAAGCGGAGTGATTAATATTGAATGACACTACAATACAGGAATTGGTAACCCTCGCGCAAAATGGTGATCATAACGCCCGGGAGAAACTGATCTTCCAGTATAAGCCTTTCATATATAAAACCAGCTGCAGTATTTGCCAGAGGGCTTTAAGCTGGGAAAATGATGATGAGTTAAGTATTGCCCTCATTGCATTTAATGAAGCAGTAAGTTCCTACAATCCGGATAAGGGAGCAAATTTTTTAACCTTTGCCCGCAGGGTAATAAGTCAAAGGCTAGTTGATTACTTCCGGCATGAAAAAAGACACCAGCATATTTCATTATCTTCATCTGTAAATGAAGAAGGGGAACAAAATGAAATAAGCCCTATTGAAAGTTCACAGGCCTGGGAAGATCATAAGGCAAAGGTTGAGAAAGAGGAACTGGCACAAATGATGCTGGATTTTGAAGAAAGATTGAATGAATTCGGCACCTCACTGGATGAGCTTGCGGATATCTGCCCCAAACACAGGGACACCCGGGAAAAACTAGCCAATGTGGCAAAAATACTGTGCAGTGACCAGGAGCTTTTAAATTCACTTCGTAAAACGAAAAGAGTTCCCGCCAAAAAGTTAGCCCGGGCGGCAAAGGTCAGCAAGCGGGTGCTGGAAAACGGGCGAAAATATATTCTGGCGATGGCAATCATAATATCCGAAGAAAGATTTAAAGAGTTAAAAACATTTATTTTCTCTGATTAAACTAAGTGTTGGAAATAAAGAAAGAGGTTGGTTTCCGTGAAAAAATTTAAGGGCATGGTGGCAAAAATAGATAAAGAAAACAGAACCATGGTGGTGGTTACTGAAGATAAACGGATTAAGCGCGTACCGCTGCCAGCTAATGTTCCGGATTTGGGGTCAACCATAGAAGTCTCTTTGCTACCTGAAAAAAAGAAAGCTGCCGGGAGTTTTATAGGCGCAAAATGGATGGCCGTGGCTGCTGCTTTGCTCCTAGTACTGGGTATAAGCATGTTTGGAAATTTGGGGCCACCTCCGGTATCTGCTTCTGCTTATGTGACCCTGGATATGACACCAAGCCTGCAGCTGTCTGTTGATGAAAACGGGAAAGTGATAGGCGTCACTGCCCTGAATGACGCCGGGAAAAAGCTCATTAATGAATTGGATATAAAAAATAAAGATGTGTACCTGGCGGTAAAAGATACTGTCAAAAAGGCAGGCAGTGCCGGGTATTTCAAAAAGGATACAGACAACTTGGTCATGGCCACTGTTTCCAAAATAAAGGACTCGTCCTCATACCGTATTAAAGATGAAAAGCTGCGTTCTGTTATACATGATGAGTTGAACGCGGGTCATCACCCCGGATACGTGGTGGTTAACGAGACAAATGAGTCTGAATGGCAAAACGCACAAAAGTCCGGGTATTCCGTGAATAGGGCTATTGTTTCCCAGCGTATCAAGGAAAAAGGTATAGATGTAGATCCTAAATCTTTAGATACACAAGAAATGATGCAGGTTATTAATGACTCCAAGACATCAGTTCCCGCATTATTCCCTAATAACAGCTGTAAAGTGAACTGGCAGGAAAAGTGGAATGGTGCAGGAAGTCAAAGCGATACACAAAATGCGAGCGAAGCTTCCGGTAATGAAAATGAAAATGAAAAGTGGAATGAAGACAATATGAAAGACCGGGAACACCAGAATAACTCCGGTAGCCAAACCTCCGGTCAAAACAATACGCTAAACCGTGACATGAATAATGATTACGACAGCTGCGGGTCACCGGACCAGCATGCGGTAAAAACCGGGACACCTGCACAAACCCAGAACCAAACTGATGCAAACCCGGATTCAACTGTTCCGCAGGAAGGAAGAGACAAATGGGAAAACAACCGGGAAGATCACCAGTGGGAGGAAAATAGGTGGCAAAATAATGAAAGACAGTGGGATGCGATGCAGTACCGTCAGGATGACAGAGATCATCGATAATGTTTTCCGCCCTGTATTCCTGCGGTAAAGTATTATCAATTAGCATGAACAAAAAATGCCTGGCAAAAAAGCCATGATTTGTAGCTGGATGGAAAAAATTTTGTGATATAATAAACGACAAAGTTATTGTTGGACAAATGGAGATTCCAATATGGAAAAACGAATACAGGATGAGTTAATTATCATCTTAAGGGAGGGGATGGTGCTGTATGGTTAATGTAACACAAGCACAGGAAGGGCAGAGATTTGCTGCAATGGATTTAGACTTCCAATTGAAATTATTTGTTATCACTGCCAGCAATTTACTGAAAAGTATCTTAAAGGATACCTTGTTTTATGTGGCAAAAATCCGCCTAAGATACAAATAAGAAACTGATCTCACTGTAGGAAAGCAGTGTTTTTTTTGGAATAAGTGAATAATTCAAGCCTGACCCCCCCCGATGTTCACTTAGTCAATACTTTGGAGGCAAAAGGATGAAGGTTTCTTCAATTGACAAAAGCACTCGCAGTGCATATAATTCGCCGGTTGTAAAAAGCGAAAGGGGTAAAGAATTTTCGGATACACTGCAGTCGGCGCATAAGGATCAGCAGGAACAGGCACTTAAGGAAATGCTGAACAGAATTAAAAGTGCAGGTGACAGGCTTAAGGCATCAAAAAACGTACCTGATATATTGGATTATAAAAAACGAATCCAGGAGTACCTGTCTTTTGTCACCAAGAATTTTTACAGTGTGCAGCGGGATCGCAGGTATAATGGTGACATTCTTTTACGGGTAGAAGTTATCGATAAAGAAGTTGATGAATTAACCCAGGCTTTGTTGGCAGAGGAAAAAGGGAATGTTGCCCTGGCAGATAAGATAGACAAGATTAGAGGGCTACTACTTGACTTGTTCTGTTAGTGTTGGGGGTGTTTATGTGTTTTTGGCGTCATGGAGAGAAGAAAAACACCTTAGGAGCTTCTCTAAGGTGTTTTTTTCTTGTAAAAATAATGTCGAAAGTTTAGTGATTAAAATATTTAAACGCTAAAAGGAATATAATGTCGAACCGAGTATTATATAAAAGAAGTTGAAAAGAAAGGGAGGGAAAGTAGCCATGAAGGGAATTAAACTTAGATTTAAGTTAAACAGCATAAAATCAAAATTAATATCAGTTATTGTTATTGCGACTGTAATAGTGTTAGGAACTGTATCTTACATGAATTATGACAAAGCGACGAATATTCTTGAAGAGCAGTTATTTAGCGCCGCAACTAATAGTGCCGGCCATAACGCGCATTTAGTGGACCAATGGCTCCAGGGTATTAAAAATGAAGTTAATACAATGGCATTAAATGAAGATATAAGAACAGCCAGTGAGGCTAGTATGCCTTTATTAAAAGGTGTTGCCCGGCAGCACGAGGATTATGAACTGGCTTATGTCTCCGATGCACAAGGCAATAGTATAGGCAGTAACGACACAACTTTTAGCGTGGCAGACCGGGGTTATTTCCAGGAAGTAATGCAGACTGGAAATACCGTTGTTTCCGATCCTGTTAAAAGTAAAGCCACCGGCAAGCAAATAATAGTAATAGCCGCTCCCACCTATAAAGAAGGTTCCACCACCCCTACGGGTGTAGTTGGAGTGACCCCTACGTTGGATTACCTTAATGCATTGGTGGAAAAAATGAACATTAACGGTTACGGCTACGGGTTTATACAGAATTTAGATATGATTACCATGGCCCACCCCGACGATCAGTGGATTGGTAACAGTAAAATTGCCAATGCCGGGGACAAGCGTTTAAATGAATTGGTTAACGACATGACTACAGAACAAAGCGGGGCCGGAGCTTATTCTTATAACGGTGTTGAGAAAATGCTGGCCTACGGACAAATTCCAAGTACCGGCTGGGCAGTTGCCCAATCGGCAGACGTGGCTGATGTAATGGCTCCCTTGCAAGTAATTCGCAGTACTAACATAACTATAGCCGTCATTGCCATACTTGTTATGATTGTCATAGCTTTCCTCATAGCTAGCTTTATAGCTAAGCCGCTGGTGAAGCTTAGCCAGGTAGCTGGAGCTATAGCAGGCGGAGACCTAACTGTAAAAGCTAATGACGGCCGTAAGAGCAACGATGAAATTGGTATTCTGACAACTTCATTTGAAGAAATGGTGCAAAACTTAAAGGCGATGATAGCCAAAGTACAGGGCACATCCGAAAAACTGGCTTCACACAGCCAGGAAATGGCCTCCTCTAGTGAAGAAGTAAGCGCCACAGTTGAGGAAGTAGCCAGTACTACCAACGAAGTGGCTGCTACGTCAGGGCAAGGTGCTGAAAATGCGGAAGAAGCAGCAAAAGAGTCTGAACAGGTACAGCAGGTAGCGGAAGAAGGAAACAAGGCTGTACAGGAAACCGTTGAGAAAATGCAGTCCATATCTCAGTCATCACAAAATGTTGCTACCGCAGTCAAGAACCTGGGCGAGCAATCAAATCAAATAGGGCAAATTATTAATACTATTACTAACATCGCCGACCAAACCAACCTTCTTGCTCTAAACGCGGCTATTGAAGCCGCCCGGGCCGGTGAACACGGACGCGGATTTGCCGTGGTGGCTGAAGAAGTTCGTAAGTTAGCTGAGCAGTCTGCCGGTGCTGCCGGTGAAATCACAGGCTTGATTGAAAAAATACAGGTGGGTGTTGGTGAGGCAGTTACAGCTATTGATAGTAGTGTGGTAGAAGTCGATGACGGGGTTCATGTAGCCAATAATGCAGGTGCCTCCTTAGAACAAATTATTAAAGCCATAGAAAAGAATACTGCATTGATCCAAGATGTTGCTGCCGGCTCTAACCAAGCCAATGAAGGTATGCAGCAGTTATCGGCTTCAAACGAACAGATAACATCTACTGTGCAGCAGATCTCCAGCGCTGCGCAGGAACTAGCTAATATTGCCGGGGAACTTCAAAATGAAGTGGTTAAATTCAAGTTGGACGGAGCTAATCACGGAATTGATGATAATAATTATAATAAAAATTAATCCGCTTATCTTCTCATAAAAATAGAGGTTTTAAATATATTCCCTCATACTTGTGTAGAGGGAATTTTTTTTGTACAATCTCTCACCTTTTCATTCCGAAAAGATGAATCGTTTCCTCCAGCACAATCAGGGAACAGTTTAAGCAATAATTCGTCTGTAAAAGTAATTGCGTTTTTAATAAAGGGGGAAAATTTGCTTGAAGAAGTTAGCCCAAGGACTGTTATGTATCATTCTGATTGCTACTTTAATTGCTGGCTGTGCCTCTCAAGGTGATAAGCCGGGAAACGGGGGAGCCGGCGAAAAGGGAGGCCCCGTGGACCAAATTACTGCCGAAGAAATAAAAAGGGTTGACCTTTATGTAACGGCCATGAGGTCTGCCTTTCAGGAAGAAAGCGGGGGTAATGATTTTATTGCCGTCAAACTTGAAACACTGGAAGGGCTAAGTGACAGGGCAAAGCAAGAGGTACTGAACGGGCTCAAAGATTTGTCAGCTAACGTTTACCCCTTTGAGAAAGTTAAGGAAGATAGGTCCAGGTTCGAAGTTGACGAGCAGGGCCGTTTGAGTAGAGCTGTAAATGGAGCTTTGTTATCTGTGCGGCTGCAGGAATTCAGTGGTAATCATGCTATAATTGAGGCAACTTCCTGGTTTGGCAACCTGGGGGCTGTTTTCCCAGAATACAAGGCTACTTATAAAAATGGGGAGTGGCACCTTGAACTCACGCGGATTGCGGTGTCCTGATGCGGAAGTAAAGAAGGATCATTTCACGGGGTGATTATTATGACAGATGTAGAAAAATTATGGGCCATAAGACAAGCGGTTAAGGAAAAGAAACCACTGGTATGCAACCTAACCAATACTGTTGTGGCTAATTTTACAGCTAACGTTCTTTTAGCTGTCGGAGCATCTCCTCTAATGTCGGAAGGAATAGAAGAGGCCGGTGATTTAGCCGGGATAGCTGATGTTTTAGTTCTGAACATGGGGACAGCACACCCCAGGCAGGTTGAATACTTTATTAAAGCAGGTAGTATTGCAAATAAAGAAGCAAAACCGGTAGTCTTTGATCCGGTTGGGATCGGAGCAACAACCTATAGAAATACCATTGCCGCTGATATTTTAAGAAAAGTTAAATTAAGTTTAATTAGAGGAAACTATGGTGAGATTAACTTTCTAGTAGGGATAACCGGCCAAACAAAAGGTGTTGATAGCATAGGAACACAAATAAATATCGATAGATTTAGTGATTTGGCGAATAGTACAGGTTCTTTAATTGCTGCAACCGGCAACATAGACTATGTTACTGATGGGCAAAGAGTATTTTCCAACGGGTCTGGACATACCTTCCTTTCGCTGGTTACCGGGACCGGTTGCGCCCTTACATCTTTAGCGGGTGCTTTCCTGGCGGTGGCAGAGGATAAATGTTTGGGTGTTTTAGCCGCATTAGCTTTTTATGGGGCTGCTGCGGAAAAGGCCGCATGTATGAGTCGAGGACCCGGTACTTTTGCTGCTAACTTCATTGATGCCTTGTATAATCTGGAATTTCATGAATTTAAGAGTGTAAGCTTTAAATAACAGAGTGAAAATTAATGCATCAAGAGCACGTCGGGAGTGAAGAACAGTAATGCTGCACAGGAAAGAGGTCCATCAAATGCAAGTAGACATGTATCCGGTGCTGCAAAACCGCTGGAAACTGGAAGGTAATGCCATAAAATACTATGGATTGCGAAATTATCCCCATACATTGCAGAGAATAATCAAATTATCTTCTGCCGAGATTAGTTTTTTGTCATCGTTGGATGGAAAAGCGACACTAAAAGAATTGACCGAATTGTACTGCAAGCGACTTGTCTAAATCCATTATAGCACAGTGCATGCATGAGGAAATTATAGGCGTCCACACAGGATTAGAAGGCCCTTACTGATATCTACTGCTGGTTGAATGAGGCCCTCGAAGGCCTGCACGTCCGTACTAGTATCCTGTTGGTAAACGGTAACTCACAATATAATTTTTTATCCTGACACCCCTCCCTTAAAATATGTTAAAATGAGGTTTTAAAATGACTTTATTGTTTCTTGGTATTGGATCCATACTGGTTGTTTTGCTTATTATTTTTGTAATTGTAGGAGTTAAAATTGAAAATGACAAAGGGGAGAAAGATGTGATTAAAAATGTCTATATTTATTTAGTTTTATTTGCCACTCTAATGATGGCCATTGGCGGAAGTGTAGGCGCCTTTATGGCGGTTGCAGATATCATTAACCCTGCTCCTTACCATCAAAATTTTGAGGAGTTTAAACGTTTCGGTGAAGCAAAACCTAATACCGGGTCGGAGGCAGCTAATGAGGAAGCAAACCTGTCGGAAGAGGAGCTTCAGGAACAATATGAAGCAATGGTGGCAAGGGAAAAGGAAAGGCAGGTTACCAGAGCAAAAAACAGCCTAATAAAAAGTTTTGGCTGGATCGTTATACCCTTACCGGTTTTTATATACTTTCAACGCCGTTTAGTTAATCAAAAGACCGAATAAGGTTTAATTTGCGAATAACGGGATTGCTGTCCCGTAGTTCGGGGATAGTTAAATAGAAGGAGGTGCAAAAATGCCATATATTATTTTGGAGGGTCCACAAATGACAAAAGAACAAAAGTCAAGGTTAGTTAAGGAATTTACAGATACCGCTGCATATACCTTGAATATGCCAAAGGATGCCTTCACCGTACTAATTAAAGAAAGTAACCCAGATAATGTAGGAGTCGGCGGGGAGTTATTATCTGAAAGAGCTAAAAAATAAAAAAGTGCTATATTGTCCTACCCGTGAGGTGTTTGCAAGAAAATCTTGTAACCCTGCACGGTTTTTTTATGGGCATTATCCTTAAATTATCCGATGGATATGGCAAAGAGATGCAAAGGAATCGGTTTCTTGCTTCATTGGTATCTGGCGAAAGATTTTGTTTTTAATATCTCTGCCACAGGGACCGTCCCCGTGGTTGCTTGCGTGTCACAAAAACGTTAAGTAAATGCAAAATAGATGTGACACTGCCATGGTAACATTACACAATAGAAACGATAATAATTATCATTTGCAACGGAGGAGGGATCTCTTTGTTTTTCCGAAAATCAAAAAGTAATAACAGCTGCTGTGGAAGCGATACTGATCCTATTGAATTACACGGGTTAAAAAAAATAGTGCTGGTCGGAAATCCCAATGTAGGTAAAAGTGTATTATTTAACCGTTTGACAGGAAGTTACGTTACCGTATCTAACTACCCCGGCACCACCGTAGAAGTATCCCGGGGAAAGGCTAAAATCGGAAATGAAAATTTTGCTGTGGTGGATACCCCGGGTATGTATTCAATGCACCCAATTACCGAAGAAGAGGCTGTTTCTCGCAGGCTGCTGCTGGATGAACACCCGGAAGCAGTGATTCACGTCATAGATGCAAAAAATATACAAAGAATGCTGCCCCTAACACTTCAGCTCATTGAGGCAGATTTACCTATAATTTTGACTCTAAATATGATGGACGAAGCAGAAAAAGCCGGTATGAAAATAAATGTGCGCCTTCTAGAAAAGAAATTGGGGATTTCGGTAATAAGCGCAGTCTTTATTAGAAATGTAGGTATAGAGGAACTTAAAAGGGTGGTTGAAAATAATGCCAGGCTCGTTAGCTAGTGAATATTCCTATCCTCCGGAAATACAAGCAGCAATAAATACAATTGAAGACAGTCTCAAGCATTCGTACAACTTATCCAAAAGGTCTGTAGCTTTTCTCTTGCTGCAGGGGGATGAAGAAATATATCGTTTAGTTGAAGCCAAAGAAGGCTCCAATGCTTTTATGTTTATTCAAACAATTATACAAAAAACGGCAAAACAATTTGACGAATCGCTCAACTATGTGATTTCAGTTAAAAGACAGGAACAGGTAAATAATCTTTTAACTGAAGCAGTAGAAATTAAACCGGAAAAAGGCTTGAAAAATTCCAATGGTCTGATTAACGAATTGACCTTCAATCCGATTACCGGGGTGCCTATTTTATTACTGGTTTTATATTTTGGGCTCTATAAATTCGTGGGTGTTTTTGGGGCCGGTACACTGGTTGACTACCTGGAAATTGAAATCTTTGAAGCTTACATCAATCCCCTTGTAAACAGCTGGGTTGCCAGTTACATTCCCTGGCCGGCCATCCAGGACCTGATTGCAAATGAATATGGTATTGTTACTTTAGGTCTAAGATATGCCATCGCCATTATTTTACCCATTGTGGGAACCTTCTTTATTGCCTTTTCCATAATTGAAGATTCGGGTTATTTGCCCCGCCTTGCATTACTGGTGGATCGCATTTTTAAAGGGATTGGTCTGAACGGCAGGGCTGTTATTCCCATGACCCTGGGCTTTGGCTGTGACACAATGGCCACTATGGTTACCAGGACCCTGGAAACCAAAAGGGAACGGGTTATATCCACCCTTTTGCTGGCGCTTGCCATACCCTGCTCAGCCCAGCTGGGGGTTATATTAGCACTTTTATCCGGCAAACCCCAGGCTCTGGCTGTATGGACCGGCTTTATCATATTAGTTTTCCTGCTTGTAGGCTACCTGACGGCAAAACTTATGCCCGGAGAAAACCCGATGTTTTACATGGAAGTACCTCCCCTCAGGATGCCCAGCATCCTTAATGTTTTCAGCAAAACTTACACCAGAATGCAGTGGTACCTTTTTGAGATTTTACCTATTTTTATTTTGGCAAGTGTTCTCATCTGGGCCGGGAAACTAACGGGGTTATTTGATATTGTCATCAAAGCCCTGGAGCCGGTATTGAAATTGATTGGTTTACCTCCCGATGCGGCAGTAGCCTTTTTGTTCGGCTTTTTTAGGCGCGATTACGGTGCCGCGGGATTATACGACCTGCAGCAGGGCGGTCTATTAACGACTACGCAGCTGGTGGTGGCGGCAGCGACTTTAACACTTTTTGTGCCCTGTATTGCCCAGTTCAGTGTGATGATCAAGGAAAGGGGACTAAAAACCGCATTGGCCGTTGCCGGGTTTATTTTCCCCTTTGCTTTTCTAGCCGGTTACGTGCTTTACCGGGTGTTAATGCTAATGGGGGGAATTTAAATGAAGTGCAGCTTTTGTGGTTTTGAATTTGACGAAGAAGAGTCCAAAAAGGGCTGCGGCGGGTGTGCCATGAGTGGCTGCTGCAAAAAGTACAAGTGTCCAAGGTGTAATTATGAAACGCTTCCTGATGCCGGTGTAATCAAGTTAATAAAGAAATGGAGGAATAAATAATGAGTATCGGACAAGCTGCACAGCTATCAAAAAATATCCCACAACATATTGATAAAAAAGGTGATTCCCTACTTTTAGATCTCAAGCCGGGAGTCGAAAGCAAAATAACCGGGATCAAAACAAAAGACGCCAGTATTATAAAGAAAATGATGGCTATGGGAGTGCTGCCGGGGATGTCTGTAACTATTATAAGAAAATTTCCTTCTGTGGTATTTAAAGTGGGTAATACAACCATGGCGGTGGATAAAGCTATAGCTAAATGTATAGAGGTTAAAGAGTAAGTTATCCTAACTAATAAAAAAGGGAAGAGGTCCTTTGACCCCTTCCCTTTTCCCGTTAGTACTAAATTTACTGTGCCTGGTATCCGTTCATTCCGTAACCGCTCATTCCGTAACCGGCTCCACCCATCATACCGTAACCGTTATTACCATCGTAGTTTCCATTGAAACCGCCCATCATGGGCATTCCGTAATTACCGTGGAAATCTCTCATGTAATCAAAGTGCTGGCCCCAGGCTTGAGCTTGTCCCTCGTTTATTTGCCCGCTGTCAACAGCCTGATCGAGCCACTGGTCATGCCAGCCAAACATTTGATCAAACCAATTGCCATAGTTGTTTGTTGCCGCAAAGGCTGTCGGCACAATAACCGCTCCCACCATCAACGCTACAACCGCCATCGTCATTACTTTCTTTGTCATGCTTAATACCTCCTGTTTAGTTGTTAAATAGATTATAAACGGTAAACTTTACAAAAATATAATGGAACAATTAAGATTTAGTGTAATTTTTAAAAGCAAATTAAATAAAGCACTCGGATAACCATGGTTGGTTAGGGACAAGGCCGGAATAATCGGGTGCGACCGGTTGGGAGAATATCTTCTGGACTTGGATACAATGATAAAGAATTTGTAAATAATAAGACTGTCTTTAATCTCGTTTGGAGGTATAGCCCATGGATGACAGCAAAGTCACTTTTAAAGTGAACGGTATGGAATGCGCTTCCTGTGCTGCAAAAATTGAAAAGCAGCTAAAAAAGGTAAATGGAGTAAATGAGGTTGCGGTTAATTTTGCTGCTGAAAAAGTGTCCATAAAATATAACCCTTCCATTGTAGGCACAGACGAATTTTCAGATATAATTAACGACCTTGGTTACCGGGTCTTAGCTGACCGGGTTGACTTAAAAATAAGTGGTATGACTTGTGCGGCCTGTGCCACCAAGGTAGAAGATACTCTCAATGGTTTGGATGGCGTATTCAGGGCTAACGTAAATTTTGCCATGGAAAGGGCTTCAATTGAATACGACCCCAACCGGGTAAATAAAAAGGATTTCAAAAAAGCTATACAGGAAGTAGGTTATACGGCGCAGGACGGCGACACCCGTTTTGACGAAGATAAGGAAAAACTGGAAAGGGAAAAAGAAACCCGGCGCCAATTGACAATTCTAGTTTTATCGGCAACTCTTTCGATTCCCCTGCTTGCTGTAATGTTTGCAGAGCTTTTTAACCTCCATCTACCTGCCCTGGTACATAACAAGGTCTTTCAATTTGCACTGGCCACACCGGTGCAATTCATTGCCGGGTACCAGTTTTACCGGGGAGCCTTCAAAGCCTTGAAGCACGGCAGCGCCAATATGGATGTACTCATAGCCATGGGCACATCAGCCGCTTATTTTTATAGCGTAACGACAACCTTTTTTACAACGGGTCATGTGTATTATGAAACGGGCGCTCTAATCATTACTCTTATTATTCTGGGACGCCTACTGGAATCAATCGCCAAGGGGCGTACGTCCGAGGCGATAAAAAAGCTCATGGGTCTACAGGCTAAAACTGCGCGAATAGTACGTGACGGAAAGGAAATGGACATCCCGGTAGAGGACGTGCAGGTTGGGGATACAGTACTGGTTCGTCCTGGTGAAAAAGTGCCGGTGGATGGCGTTATCAAGGAAGGTTTTTCCAGCGTAGACGAGTCAATGCTTACAGGAGAAAGTATACCTGTTGATAAACAGATGGATGACGAGGTGATCGGCGGTACCATTAACAAGCATGGCAACTTAAAATTTGCAGCCACCCGTGTGGGGTCAGATACTGCCCTGTCCCAGATAATAAGGATTGTTGAAGAGGCACAGGGATCAAAAGCCCCGATTCAACGCCTTGCCGATGTGATTTCCGGTTATTTCGTTCCGGCGGTGGTAGTGGTTGCCATAATTACATTCCTGTCCTGGTATTTTGTTGCCGATACCGGAAATTTCTCGCGGGCCCTAATTAACTTCACGGCGGTACTGGTAATTGCCTGCCCCTGCGCTCTTGGCCTTGCTACTCCAACTTCGATTATGGTCGGCACCGGGCGTGGGGCAGAAAACGGCATTCTAATCAAAGGGGGCGAACACCTGGAGAAAACGCACGCGTTAAATGCCGTAGTGCTGGATAAAACCGGGACCATTACCAGGGGGGAACCATCACTAACCGAGGTAATACCTGTCGATAAGTTTTCCAATGAAGAGTTGTTGCGTTTGGTTGCCTCTGCGGAGAGAGGTTCGGAGCACCCGCTGGGGGAAGCAATCGTTAAAGGAGCTAGGGAGAAACAGATTGAACTGGCCGAACCGCAGAATTTTGAAGCGATACCCGGTCATGGTATTTCTGTTTCTATTGATAACTACAGGTTATTGGTTGGAAACCGCCGCCTGATGTCTACGCAAGGAGTAGATATAACCATGCTGGAAAAGCACGCCGATGACCTTGAATTGCAAGGAAAAACAGCCATGTTGGTGGCAGTAAACGGGAAACCGGCGGGGGTTATAGCTGTCGCGGATACCGTTAAGGAAACCTCCGCGGAAGCAATCAAGACACTAGAAAACCTTAAAATTAAGACTATCATGATCACCGGTGATAACCGGAGAACAGCCATGGCTATTGCCAGAGAAGTGGGGATACCGCAGGAGAACGTGCTGGCTGAAGTGCTGCCCCAGGATAAAGCCCGGGAAGTGAGCAAACTGATGGAAAAAGGCCTTGTGGTGGGTATGGTGGGTGACGGTATAAATGATGCGCCTGCACTGGCAACCGCCGATGTAGGCTTCGCCATTGGAACTGGTACGGACGTTGCTATGGAAGCAGCTGATATCACGCTGATGCGCGGCGACCTGAGTGGTGTAGCCGCCAGCATAAGTTTAAGCCGGGCAACCATGCGCAATATCAAGCAAAATCTGTTTTGGGCGCTTATATATAATTCGCTGGGTATTCCGATTGCAGCTCTGGGCTTCTTATCACCCGTGCTTGCCGGCGCGGCAATGGCTTTTAGTTCGGTATCTGTTGTTACTAATGCATTGAGGTTAAAACGGTTTGACCCTTACCGGGACTTCCGTAAGCGCGATAGAGTTTCTTACAAGCTTGTCCCTGCCCCTGCACGGCGTCCTGAATAGTGGAACAGGAGGAATAATAAATGGAGTTCTTAGAAGATTTACTGTTGGGGATAGCTTTATTTGCCGGTTTGTGGTTTGCATGGCGTTATTGGTCCTTACGGTCAAGACGTAAAACCAAATAAGTATCCCTTTTGGACTAAGCCCGTAAAGGTTTAGTCTTTTAAATGTCTCGAAACTGTTAGCCTTATGTAAAACCCTATATATATTTGCTTTGTATAATTTTTTATATAAACAACATGACAAACTCTGCTTATATTTTTGACCACAGCGCGCATCGCTAGTAGAAATATGAGGAAAGGAGAATCATATTATGGATAACATAACTAATGGATACGGCCTGTGGACAATAGTTATAATAAATTCCCTGGTCTTTATTATTTTTGCTTTTAGCTTTGTGAAACCAAAAACCTCTCGGGACTGGCGTTCATTTGGAGGTTTTTCTGCGTTTATTATAGCGCTTTTCACTGAAATGTACGGTTTTCCGCTAACGATTTATTTGCTTTCCGGATGGTTAGGTACACGATACCCCGGTTTAAACTTGTTAACGCATGACTCAGGGCATTTATGGTACACTTTTCTCGGCTATAATGGTAACCCCCATACCGCACCGATTCATTTGTTAAGCAATATACTGATTTTCATTGGCATGTACATGATCTTCACCGCCTGGAGAGTTCTACATGACGCACAGCAAAGCGGCACGATGGCAACTACCGGGATGTATGCATTTATTCGTCACCCTCAATATACAGCGTTCATGATAATAATGATCGCCTTTTTATTACAGTGGCCCACGTTATCAACATTATTGATGTTCCCCGTTTTAGTGTGGATTTATATGCGTCTTGCCCGGCAGGAAGAAATTGATTCCATTAGTTGTTTCGGTGATGAATATATTAAGTACGCAGAGGTTACACCGGCCTTTATACCTCTTATAGGTAGAAGGAAACCTACTAAAATTAAAAATAATGACTTTAACTAATTAGCTTCGACGCAGAACATAGGCAGGACAAATCCAGTGTGCGAAGTCCATCACGAAAGGCGGTTAAGCTCTTTTCTGGCACCAAAATACAAAAGGGCGGTAACCATAATACCGATGCCCAGGTTGATATAGCCTTTATTTATGTTTATAAGGTTATAAATGAATGCGGTTTCCAGTAGTAAAGCGGGGAATTTGCCGACTGTGGTAGCAATGATGAAATTTCGTGGTTGAATGGTAGTTATGGCCCCGAGGAGATTAATTAACCCCGAGGGTACAAAGGGAGCCATACGCAGTACCATTAGAAAATAAATTTGTCTTAACCCGGGTAAAGTGTTGACAGTTTTTATGAGTTTCCAGCGATCAGTGGGTATTCTGGCGGCGGATTTTATGCCCCACCGGTAAAGCATAAAAGAAACTGCGGCACCAATAACCTCCCCCGCCCAAGATACCAGAAATCCTCCGTGCAGGCCGAAGACCAGCACATTGGCCCCGGTTAAAAAGACAGAAGGTACCACTCCCATAATGCTTATAGCTGCATTAATGTAAATGCTCATCAGGATAGCCGGTGTTCCCGCACCTGCAATTGCCCGTGCCGCGGACTTTATGTCGCCCGAGGCGGCAGTATTCACCACAGCCTTTAAATCAATATTCCATAGATATATTGTAGCCAAAAACAGTATAAGAGTAAAAGTTAATATAATTGTGGGTTTCTTAATGTTCGCACTTAGTTTCATACCTATATATTACTATATGGGTATGAGGTACTGTAAAGGAAATTGTTAATCCAAGGGTCGGCTTCAACTGTAAAGAAAAACCTGAGCTAGCCCGCGCCGCCAATATGGACGCCATCGTGGCCTATGCCCCGAAAACTATACCTACTGCCCAGGCGGACTGCGCCATTGGCTTAAACTACGTGGAGCTGGCTGCTTATTCCATGGGGCTGGGTGCGTGATAGAGCTCTCTTTGTCCTTCAAAACCAGGAATCATCTGGTGTTTAGGCCTTTTTTCTTGCTAAAACTCCGATTGAACCCTTTGAGAATTGTCCCCGTGGTTGCATATAACAAAGGCGGCCTCTAAAGCCGCCTCTGTTATAGTTCTTTTGTATTAAGCAGTTACACCTGTTTTAAGCTAATGCTTCTTCTCTTCTTTTCTCGGTTGCGTCAACAACTACTGCACAAGAAGCATCGCCCGTTACGTTTGTTGCTGTACGTGCCATATCTAAAATACGGTCTACACCTGCTACTAATGCTATTCCTTCAAGCGGTAAACCTACTGACTGTAATACCATGGTTAAGATAATCAGCCCTGCCCCTGGGACTCCTGCTGAACCTATCGAGGCCAGAGCACCAGTCAGTACAACTGTAAACTGCTGTAGCACAGTTAAATCAATTCCATATACCTGTGCGACGAATAAGGCAGCTATACCTTGATATAATGCAGCACCATCCATATTTATTGTGGCACCTAATGGAAGTACAAAACTGCTGACTTCTTCGGATACATCGAGATTGTCTTGAGTACTTCTGATAGTTACCGGTAGTGTACCGGAACTGCTGCATGTGGAAAAGCCCACTAGCGTTGCCGGCATCACACCTTTAAAGAATTTCACTGGATTCATTTTAGCTATGAGTTTGGTAGCAGTACCGTATACGATTAATGAATGTATTATCGCACCGACATACATTAAAAGAATAACTTTAACTAATGGTAGAAGTACAGCAGGACCATGTGAAGTTACAACTGGTACGATTAATGCAAACACACCATAGGGTGCTAAACTCATAATTATTTCTGTAACTTTATACATGATTTCCGCAAAGCCATCAAAGAAATTCTTAACAGGCTCTGATTTTCTACCAACCAGGTTCATGCAGATTCCTATAAACAGCGAGAAGATAATGATTTGCAGCATGTTTCCATCTGCAAGGGCTTGTATAGGATTAGTTGGTACTATGTTTAATATAGTATCAACTATACCGGGAGTTTCTTTAGCCTGGTAGGTAAGATCTGTTGATATACTTAGCCCGACACCAGGAGCAAAAATATTTGCTAAGATTACACCTATTGTTATAGCAATGGCAGTCGTACATAAATAATAACCTACTGTTTTTCCACCTATTCTACTCAGTTTGCTTACATCACTGACACTTGAAGCACCGACTACCAGAGTAGCGAAAACCAGGGGAACAATGAGCATCTTTATTAATCTTATGAATAAATCACCAAACGGTTGTATAATATTGTCGGCAATTGCTGTGGCACCTGCTGCACTTAAGATAAGCCCCAGGATAACACCACTTATCAAACCAACAAATATTTTAGTTGCTAACTTCATCCCTTTACCTCCCATAAATTTACATGATGTGAAACTATTTTTGATTTGTGGGGACTGGGAAAAAACTATTTGACTAAGAATTTTTATCTGTTATATGATAGATTCGTTAACCAATTTTATTTATTTTTCTTGCCGGCAAACATCACTTGCCGGTTTTCTTTTTGTTAGTTTTGGGGAATGTCTTCGTCAGGCTGTAACACAGGTACCTTAACATTTACTGTCTCCGGGTATTTCAAACCTGTACCGGTATTTAATAGAACAACTTTTTCCTCTGTCTTCAGCCAGCCCTCTTCTTTAAGCTTTTTAGCTGCGGAGTATAAGGAGGCACCTTCAGGACAAACGAAGGCTCCTTCTTTCGCTGCCAGCTCTGCCTGTGCCTGTAAAATTTGGTCATCTGCAATGGCAATGGCACAGCCATCTGTTTTATATACAGCATCTAATACCATAAAATCACCCAATGCTTTAGGTACTGTAATTCCAAAGGCACAGGTATTAGCATCCTGCCAGAATTCAGACTCCGTTTTCTTTTCTTTCCATGCCTGAACAATTGGTGCACAACCTGTAGCTTGTACAGCAACCAGTCGCGGCATTTTTTCCCCAATCCAACCCATAGCCTGTAATTCCTTTAGTGCTTTGTATATACCTATAATGCCTACCCCACCACCAGTGGGGTAAAGAATAACGTCGGGTACTTCCCAGTTGAATTGCTCTGCAATCTCCAATCCCATGGTCTTTTTGCCTTCAATACGATATGGCTCTTTTAAAGTGGAAACATCAAACCATCCATAGTTTTTAACTGCACGGGCTACGATCTTGCCGGCGTCGCTGATAAGACCATTCACCAGGAAAAGATCTGCGCCGGTAATTGCGCACTCGTTTCGGGTGATCTCCGGTGCATCCTCCGGCATTACAATCACTGATTTCAGGCCCGCCCTGGCACCATACGTCGCCCAGGATGCACCGGCATTACCATTGGTAGGCATGGCAAGGGTTTTAATGCCAAGCTCTTTAGCTTTGGACACCCCTACAGTTGCACCCCTGGATTTAAAGGTACCGGAAGGGATAATTCCTTCATCCTTGAGGTATAAGTCATTTAGCCCTATTTCGGGGCCCGCAACATCCATTTTAATTACCGGCGTCATACCTTCGCCGAGAGATACCATGTTCTTTTTGTCTTTTAAAGGAAGCAGTTCCCAATAGCGCCAGAGACTTGGCTCCCGTTCTTTTAAATCTTCCTTTTTAAGAGTGTTCTTAACAGCCTCCAGGTCATAGCGAACTACTAAGGGACCACCGCACTCACAAAGCTGTTGAACTTCTTCGCTGCTGTAATTCTTACCGCATTTTGCGCATTCCAAATGTGTAACGAAACTCACGACCTCAACTCCTTAGTTTTGGTAGTAATGATTTAGTTGATATATACTACAGCTTCGATTTCTATTAATGCATCTTTGGGGAGGCATGATACTTCTACACATGCCCGGGCAGGAGCATCGGTTTCAAAAAACTCCCCATAGGTCTCGTTAACCTTTGCAAATTGTGTCATGTCGGTAACGAAAATTGTAGTTTTGACTACATCGCCGAGGGTAGCCCCTGCCGCCTCACATATTGCTTTAAGGTTGGTGACACATTGTTTTGTTTGTTCCTGAACGCCGCCGTCCACAATCTTTCCGTCAATAGGATTAAGTGGAAGTTGGCCTGATATAAACATCAGATTTCCCACCTTTACCGCCTGCGAATAGGGGCCAATGGCCTCAGGAGCTTTATCTGTCTTTAAAAGTGTTTTTTCCATTTCTTTTACCTCCCAATTGTTATAATATTTGCCGGTTTGACCGGCCTTCCTCAAGGTAGTTATATATTGTATACCGGGAAACACCCAGCATAGCAGCGACTTTATCTATTGCCCCTTTAATTAAAAAAACACCTTTATCATCTAATTCCAAAACAACCTTAATTTTGTCGTCCTTTTGCATTCCCGGTATGGGCTTTCCCATCTTGCTAATTACTTGATCAATCATACTTTCCAAAACTTCAGATACGTCTGAGGCAAATAACTCTCCACTTGCATGATTGGAATCGCGGTGGTCACCAAAAGAAATAAATTGTTCCAGATGGTTCTTGTGAATTAGTAATTCAGTAACATCATAATTAATGCATAAGCATCCAATTATATTTCCGTCAGCATCTCTGGCGAAAATTGTTGAGGATTTTAAAATGCGTCCTTCTTTAGTAATATTCTTATATCCAATGATGTCTTTACATTGACTTCCAAATTTTTTAATGTTTTCCAATACAATGTTCGTGACTGGTGCGCCGATTTGTCGTCCTGTAACAGTGCCTGCAACGTAAATCAGGGATGCTTCAGGTATACGCAAGTCATGAATCACTACTTCACAATTACTGCCAAAAGTTTTTGCAAGGCCCTCCGCAACCGGGATGAGCATTTGTAGCGTAGGATGAATTTCTCTAGTATTTTCATTCATAAACATCACCTCCTTAACAATGTCGTATTTTATATAATTTTGTCGTTTAAATGACGTTTCTACAACATTTCAAAAAAACCTTTAATCTTATTAAAAAGTTTTTGTAAACCTTCAACAAATTTTGTAACAAAAATGTGACAATCGTGGTGGCTTGGAAGCTAAAAAGTTTATGTTATGTGTTTCAGGCAGGGGAAAAGAGTACAACCAATTCAGGGGTATCCTGTAATGACCGGAAGGGGGCCCGAGCAAAGCATCAAAGAAGGATTTGGGTAGACATGGTTGACTTTTTTTCACAAATGAAAATAATTTTCTTACCAACTGGAAATCAATATAAAAAAAATAAGCAAATATGGGGGTAGTTTTTATGTGGGACGGCTGGCCTATAACCCGTGTTTTATTGCTTTTTACAGGCCTTGCCTTTTTGATTATTTCACTGCAAGTGGGTATTTTTCATTCCCGTCAAAATTTTAGGCACTGGGCCATGTACGGGCCGGTGGTGGGTGGCCCGGTAATCGGAGTATTTGCTATATTATTATCTTTTTATAACGCACCTTTGCTAAGCAATATACTGTTAGTTTTACTTTTTGCCGGTGTGGTGCTGGGGGCTGTAGGATCGGTTTTGCATGTTAATGGTATCGGTCAACGGGTCGGAGGCTTTGGAGAATCGCAAAATTTCCTTGTTGGGCCTCCTTTGACACTACCCATCATGGTGGCAGCTATGAGTATTTTAGGCTTGATTGCTCTTTACTGGAGGTAGTTTTATGCAGGAAAACAGGACAAGGTACCCCGGTTACGACCTATTAAAAGAAAGAGATCACTGGGATGATCATACCAGTGAGATCGTTTTAAAGCGCTTGAGGCCCTTACCTGAATATAAATTTTTGAACAAGTATGAAGTACATATGATCTTCACTATAGCAAAACATATTGTTTATGACCATAGAAAGGAAATTTTAGATTACGTGATACATCATATGGATAATACCCTTACCTCTCCCATAGGTGAAGGCCAGCGCAAGGTTGGCACTCCTGAGCAAACAGTATTAATACGCCAGGGACTTAAAGCCATTGACGAGCTGGCAAAAAAACAATTCGGGACAGCTTTTTTGGAAATGGATGTGAGGAAACAGCAATCTATTTTGATAGACCTACAAAAGGGACAGGCTGTCCAGCTAAAGGAATGGCAGACCATACCTCAAAAGGAGCTTTTTAATAAGCTGGCCACGGTAATTGCCAGTGCTTATTATTCCCACCCCACCGTGTGGTCAGAAATAGGTTATGGGGGACCGGCATACCCGCGTGGCTATGTCCGCGTAGAAAGAGGTCTTACTGACCCGTGGGAGGCTAAAAGAGATGCCAACGAATCATGATTACGTAAAGCATGACTATGACCATTACCAGGGTCATCGCTATAATCATCTAGAAAAAAGAAAGTATGCCGATGGTGCTGACATTTGTATTGTGGGAGCCGGCGCTGCCGGCGGGGTGCTGGCCTACGAGCTGAGTAAGGCCGGATTCGATGTGGTGGCTATTGACGCGGGCCCTTTCTGGAACCCGCAGACTGATTTTGCCAGCGATGAGCTTTCCATGCAAAGCCTGGCCTGGAACGACACCAGGCTGGTAACGGGCAGTGACCCGCTGAGCATGGGGCATAACAACTCCGGGCGAGGTGTGGGTGGGGGCACTGTCCATTTCACCGGTGTGTTTTTCCGGTTTCATGAAAGCGATTTTAAGGTTAAAACGCTGGACGGTGTGGCGGATGATTGGCCCATTACCTATCAGGATTTAGAGCCATATTATGATAAAATTGAAAAGGATATTGCCGTCTCCGGGCCCAAACACTTTCCCTGGGGCCCTTTTAATGGACCATACCCCTACCCGGAAAGGGAACCCATTAGCGCCAATGCTCAGGTTTTCCGGGAAGGGTGTGCAAAGCTGGGTATAAACAGCACAGTTGCTCCCCTGGCCATATTATCCGCCCCCTTTGACGGGCGTCCTCCCTGTATTAACAGAGGGTTTTGCAACCAGGGATGCATGCCTAACGCCAAGTTCAGCACACTAATTCAGCACATACCCAAGGCCATCGGCCACGGGGCAGAGGTACTTAGTGATTGCATGGTAACCCAGGTTAAGGTTGATAAAAGCGGTAAGGTAGAGGGAGTTTCTTTTATTCATGACGGCAAGGAATATTTTCAAAAGGCTAAAGTAACTATTATATCAGCATTCTGTATTGAAACTCCGCGTCTTTTGCTTCATTCGGCCTGTCCCCAATTTCCGGACGGTCTGGCCAATAGCAGCGGAATGGTGGGGAAGGAACTAATGCCCCATAGTGGACATGATATCTTTGCCAAATTTCACGATGAGGTGCGCATTTATAAGGGGACGCCGGTACTGGCCGTTTCCCAGGATTTCTATGAAACTGATAATTCCAGAGGCTTTGTCAGAGGTTATACATTAAATGCCCACGGGGCCAGGCCGGTGGAAATAGCCAAGCTACTTGTTTCCGGAGCCGGTGTTTGGGGACAAAAACTTTACGATATTATGCGTGACTTTAACTTCTTTGCTCAGATAACCATGGTTGGCGAAGTACTTCCCAATAAAAACAACTCGGTAACTTTGAGTGATGAAAAGGATGAATACGGGATGCCCAGGCCCCTGGTCACCTTTGGATACGGAGAGAATGACAATAAAATAATTGCACATGGAGTGCAAAAGGCTAACGAAATACTTGTTGCCGCCGGGGGACAACCTGCTTTTGTAGCGTCTGATACAGGACATTTGATGGGCACCTGCCGGATGGGAAAGGACCCGAACAATTCAGTTGTTGACGGTTTTTGCCGCAGCCATGACATTCCCAATCTTTATATCTGCAGTGCTGCATCTTTTGTTACCGGCGGGGGATGTAATCCAACGGAAACCGTTATGGCTCTGGCGGCCAGAACGGCGGATCACATCATTGAGGAAGGTAAAAAGCTGAGTTATTAGGGAGAATTACGAACCGCGGGTACTGTTGCAGTGGTCCGGTTACTAATGACTTAATTGGAAGGGACGAAGGGGTAGTCGCCACACCTCTAACCTCCAACTCTCATATCCAACTTTCAGCTAGTTGCTTGCCACACAAGAACCGTCCCTGTGGTTGTTTTAAAAATGGCCTAAATAAGTTTGTATTGCCGCATTTTTTCATATAACCACGATCTGCTGATACCTAACATTCTGGCTGCTTCTGATTTGTTACCGTTGGCTTTTTCCAGAACCCCTAATAATACTTTTTTGTCGAGGTGGCCTTTTTTTCGCACGGAAATACCCCGGTTAATAACGTGGGTGAAAGGAATTTGCACTTTTTGCTCCCGCAGGTAGAAGGGAAGGCTTTCCACCTCCAAAACAGGCCCGGTGGAAAAATTGACTGCCCTTTCTATAACATTCATCAGCTCGCGTACATTCCCCGGCCAGTGATGGGCTATTAGTATTTTACGGGCTTCCGAGGATATTTCATTTATCCGCGTCCCAAAATCAGTGTTAAACTTTTCCAAAAATACATTCACCAGGGGAATAATGTCCTCAAGCCTGTAGCTCAAGGGAGTAAGCCTTAGATTAATTACATTCAGACGATAGTATAAATCCTGACGAAACTCTTCTGCTACAACCTTTTGCATCAAATCCTGGTTGGTAGCTACAATGATTCGAACGTCTACTTCAACCGTTTTATTGCTGCCCACTGGCTCAATGCACCTGTCCTGCAGCGCTCGCAAGAGCTTGCTTTGCAGGTTAAGTGACATGTCACCGATTTCGTCCAGGAATAAGGTTCCGCCGTCAGCAGCTGCAAACTTTCCTTGTTTCCCCTCTTTATGGGCACCCGTAAAGGCTCCCGGGGCATACCCGAAAAATTCTGATTCCAGCAAGTTTTCCGGTACAGCTGCACAGTTTACTTTTATGAAAGGCCCCTTTCTCCTTGGGCTTGCATTGTGGATGGCCTCGACGAACAATTCTTTTCCGGTTCCACTTTCCCCGGTAAGCAAAACAGTGGAAACACCTCTGGCGGCTATCAAGGCTTCTTGCTTCAGGCGCCTCATATCTTTACTGACTGTAATAATATCGTCAAAGGTTATGTTCTTTCGGGCTCTGCCTGCTTTTTCTTTATAGTAATTGAGCTCCTGATCCATCTGTGCCAATCTTTCGGCCAAATCTTTTACGTCTTCTAACTCCCGGTAAACGATTTTACCGGCGGCTCCGATTATTTTACCGTTACGCACAATGGGTAGACGGGAAACAATATACGGGCGTCCCCTGATGGTTTGAATCTCATTGAGTTCAGCCTTACCGGTCTTTAACGTTATATGCAACCGCGTATTTTCAACTACTTTCTGAACCGACATATTTAGCAACTCAGATTCTTTTTTGCCCAAAAAGTGGCATGCCGCCTCGTTTACCAGAAAGATTTTACCCTGGTCGTCCACTAAAATAATGGCTTCATAAGCGATATTCAACACCGTTAACAGAGTTTCATACAGGCGCTTAGTTGATTCCAGCTCAGAGGCAACTTGATCCAGGTCGGTAAGGGCTTGAAAAATCATTACCGCCCCGGCAACCCCATTGTCTTCCACTATGGGACTGATGGAACATAAAGCCTTGATTCCGTTGAGCCTTTCCTCTACTCCAATAAAAAACCTCGCTTCATTTAAAACAGGGATAATATCTATTCCAGGAAACACGTTGCTGAAAGAAACGTCCTTTAGTTTTTCTTGTTTTAAGCCCAACATCTTCTCGCCTGATTTATTTATCATTTTGATTCTGTTATTTTTATCAACCAGGATGGCCCCGTTATGCATTACGTTGTAAACTGTTTTTAACTGGGTTGCCAGTTGTTCCGACTCTTTAAAAAGAGCCATAATCATATCCACCTTGGTAAAAACGCCCAAAACTTTCTCTTTCCCATTCACGACAACGCCGGTTCCTACCGGGCTGCTTTTTACATACTTCTCCACTTCAGAATAGGGGGTATTCACATCAACGGTTACCACCTGAGAATTATAATACTTCCCCAAGTTTTCAGAGACTCCGGCCCCGGCCAAGAAAGCGTCCATTAAGTTAGCTTTGGTAAAAATACCGATAAGACTACCCTTTGAATCCACAACAGGCAGCCCGTCCAGCTTTGTTGCACGTAATAATTTAGCGCCATGCCCTAAGGCATCTTCCGGGTTTAGGAGAGGTGTGTCCCAGGTCATCATGTCACTCATTCGCAATGGGAATACCCCCTCAATAATTTCGTTGATTATTCAGATATTTCTACCTTCGGGGGTTCGGTTCCTTTATAATGAAAAAAAGACCTCCCCACCGTGGGAGGTAAAGCCTGCTAATTACTGCACTGCAAGGAAACAAACAAGTTAACTCTCTGTTTGATTTACCAAGTAGTCCTTGTACTTTTCCCGTAAGACTTTTTTGTTGAATTTTCCTACACTGGTTTTGGGCACTTCATCAATAAAGACTACATCGTCGGGAAGTTGCCATTTGGCAAATTTAGAACTAATAAAATCAAGGATTTCATCTTTACTGACACGGCTTTTAAAATCCTCCTTGACAACTACAAAAGCCAAGGGACGTTCCTCCCACTTAGGGTGATAGACCCCCGTAACAGTCGATTCCTCCACTTTATCATGTCCCATAATAGCGTTTTCCAGGTCAACGGAAGAAATCCATTCCCCACCACTTTTGATTAAATCTTTTACCCGGTCGGTGACTTTCAAATAGCCATTTTTATCAATTGTGCCCGCATCACCGCTCTTCCAATAACCGTCCTGAAAAGATTCCAGGTTTCGAGGATCATTATAGTAACTACCGGTAACCCAGGGGCCGCGAATTAATATTTCTCCCGAAGATTTACCGTCCCGGGGCATTTCATTGCCCGCCGAATCCAAAATTTTGATATCCAGTCCAGTAACGGGAAGGCCTTGTTTGCGTTTGAGATCCAATTTTTCTTCTTCAGACAAATTTGCTTCCAAATCGGGTTTAATCAGATTATAAGTCACCAGGGGAGCGGTTTCGGTGGCACCGTAGGCATGAATTATTTCTGCCCCGGTCAGTTCTTTCCACCCACTCATCATGGCCAAAGGGGGTTCCGTTGCCCCGGATATAAGACGGGCTCCCCTAAGATCAGGCTTATCCTGTAAAGTATTGATATAATTCAGCATAGGCATAAAAATAGCCGGAGCTCCGGTTGCCACAGTCGCCTTTTCCTGAATCATGAGGTCTACAAGTGCCCCTAAGTCTTCCGCCATATAGCGACCGGGTAGAACTAGCTTGGCTCCGATGAAAGCAGCCGAGAAGAAAAACCCCCAGCCCTGGGCGTGAAACATGGGCACCACCTGCATAAATGTGTCCTTCAGTTCATTTGGGTATAACAAAGAACCTCAATGGCATGCAGATAAATACTCCGGTGAGAATAATACACCCCTTTGGGCTTCCCGGTTGTTCCAGTGGTGTAACAAGCGCTATACGCTGAAGTTTCCTCAATCATAGGCCAGTCATATTCACTCTCGGACTCATTCAGCAATTCCTCATAACTATAAACGGGAGTCAGGTTTGTCTCTACCTCGGAAAGATCTTTATCAGTCATAATTACATAACCCTTTACAGTTTTTAGATTGGGAGCAATGGTTTCGGCTATCTTAATAAGAGACTCATCAACAAAGATTACCTACCTTGGCCTCACTGTGGTTAGTTACATAACCAAGTTCTTCCGGCGCTATACGCAAGTTCATTTGCAATAGAACTGCCCCGGTACCCGGAATACCAAAATATAACTCAAAAAAACGGTGGGTATTCCATTCTAAAACTCCAACCCTGTCCCCAGGGCCTACCCCGATTTTTCCGAGGGCATTGGCCAATTTACTTATTCTAAGGTACGCGTCTCCGTAAGTATACCGAAAGATCCCCTCGGGGGTTCGGGAAACTATCTCCCGTTCCGGGAAATTTGAGGCTGCCTGCCTGATAATTGTAGTGGTATTTAGCTGGTAATCATTCATGGATGTGGAAGCAAAGCCCTTAACTCTCTTCATGAAAAATGCCCCTCCTTATTATTTTAGCTTCCTAGTCACAGGATTGCATTTTGTTCTTTAAATCCTCGCGCAGAACGCTTTTCATTATTTTGCCCACCGGGTTTCGGGGTATGGTTTCGACTATCTCCAACCTCTCCGGAAGTTTATAAACAGCCATGCCCTTTTCTTTCATGAAGGAGGTGAGCTCGTCCAATGTAATATTTTCATTGCTCTTGGGAACAACGTAAACGCAGGTACGCTCACCTAGAACCTCGTCCGGCATAGCAACGGCAGCCATGTCTGCCAGCTTGGGGTGACCGAATAAAACGTTTTCAATTTCCTGAGCGCTGATATTAAAACCACCGCGGATAATAATATCTTTTTTTCTTTCAAAGAAGCCAAGAAAGTTATTCTCCTTGATTACAAAAAGATCTCCTGTATAAAAGAAACCGTCCTCATCAAATGCCTTGGTATTAAGCTCCCGTCGTTTGAAATAGCCCGGCATTAAATTGGGTCCCTTGTAAGCCAGTTCTCCTACTTCCCCAACCTCCCAAACTTCTTTACCCGTTTCAGGATCAACTAATTTTGTCTGCAATCGCCCAGTTATATCCGCCGCCCACACCGCGTCTTTTTTACCAAACTGAGGCAGGTGATCCACTCTTTTGGATAAATCCGGAACATCTTTGGGACCGGATACTATACCGGTACCCTCATTTTGTCCCCAAACATTGCCTATTTCAATGTCCCACCGGCGCTTAAATTCCTGGATTGTGAAAAGCGATGGCGGTGCTGATCCCATGGTTATTGCCCTTACCGAGCTCAAGTCGAACCGGTCTACCTGCGGGTGTTTGACAATCATGTTACCCACTGCGGGCACCAATAGGGTATAATTTACTTTTTCCTGCATTATTTGTTGGATAAACTGTTGCGGATTAAAGGGGTGGTGCAAGACAAATGTACCGCCCAAAATAAGCCACGGTATAAAAGTGGTACCCACCGAGGCCATATTTACCAAAGGCCCCGCTGTTAACTGTACGTCCCCGGGTCTAATGTCCGCCGTGTCCACCTGCAGCAACCCCTGGTTAATCCAGTTGTTATGGCTCAGCGGGCAACCTTTGGGCTCAGCTTCGGTGCCCGAGGTCCAGCAGAGGGTAAAAATATCGTTGGCATCAACCTTTATGGAATCCAATTCTTCCTTATTAATGTTCCCTTGGGTTTTCTGCTTAATTTCATCCAGTGTAAAAATATATTTTATAACCGGAAGCTCAAGCATTATTTCTTCCATCATTTCCTTGTGGTTAAAGCCATGAAAGTTTTCAACGGTGATAACCGCTTTGGCCCCGGTGAGCTTGGCAATATAGTGAATTTCCTTTTTGCGCCATTGCAGCGGCACCGGAGAAATCAGGGCCCCGGCCCTGGTTACCGCCGGGTATAGCATGGCCAACTCCCAGCAGTTGGGAAGTTGTACCATTACTATATCGTCCTTTCCTATACCTGCTTCCAGAAAGGAAGTTGCCACCGTCTCCACAGCCCTTTCCAGTTCCCCGTAAGTAACCCTTTCTGCGGAAAAACCCGTCAGTTCTTCCTTGTCGTAAGGATCCACCACAGCCACTCGTTGAGGGTTATCGCGGGCATTTTCTCGAAAGAAATCAAGTATTGTTTTTTCTCCCCACCAACCCTTTGCAGTGTATTCTTCTATTTGTCCGGGCGTTGCAAGAATCATCGCAAAGTCCCCTTTCTGAAAAAATTTTATCTTCCCAATATTCTGAAATAAATGCCCGGAGAACTATCGCGGAAGTCGCTTTTGTCTATCTATGTCTAAAAAGGGGTTTTCTTTTCTCAATAAAGGCATTTACTCCTTCTTCCACATCCTCGGATAAAAAACACTCGGTTAAAAAGGTCGGCCTCAATTTTAAGCCCCTCTTCAAGGCTGACCCCGGCGCCCCTGTCCACTGCCTCCTTGATCAGGTTTAGAGCTACTCCCGGCCTGGATGCAAGTTTCTGAGCCACTTTCATGGTTTCACCGGTTAAATCCGGCAGCGGAAGCACTTTGTTCACCAGGCCCATCGCCAGGGCTTCGTCAGCGGAAACAGGGTCACCCAGGTACATCAACTCCTTGGCTTTGGCTTCTCCTACCAGCCTGGGCAGGCGCTGCGTACCCCCTCCTCCGGGGAAGAGGCCCAGCTTTATTTCCGGTAGACCCAGTTGCGCTGTATCGCCGGCTATACGCAGGTCGCAAGCCAATGCCAATTCACACCCTCCCCCCAGAGCCAGGCCGTTAATGCAAGCTATGGTTGGCTTGGGGAAATTGTCCAGAGCATTGAACATCTTATGAACTTTCAGGGCAAACTCAGCAGCCACACCCGCCCGCCCCTTAAACAGATTAGGAAATTCCTTTATATCCGCACCGGCCACAAAAGCCTTGTCACCGGCACCGGTAAGCACCAGTACTCTAATGTCATTGTCTTTGGTCAATTCTTTCAAAATGTCTAATAATCCGGCCATGACCTCTTCGCTTAAAGCATTCACCGGGGGATTATTTATTGTTAAGGTTGCTATCCGGTTTTCTTTTTTTGTCTCAACTTTAGGCACGGTAATTAGCCTCCCTTGCATAAAACTCTTAGGGAATTATTTCACCCTTTATCACTTTTTCCTCAAACTAATTGATTAATTTATTATCAGTTAACCCCAATTCCATCAGAATTTCCTGTTGTTTGGATTCTTTATAGTCCTAATCTCCGGGAAATAATCAGTTTCATTATTTCGGTTGTACCGGCGTAAATGGTATGACACCTCACATCGCGGTAGTGCCTGGCTATGGGATATTCCTCCATATAGCCGTAACCCCCGTATAACTGCATGCAGTTATACGCAACCCGGTTGGCCATTTCACCTATCCACCACTTGGCCATGGAAACCCCGGTTACTATGTCCTTTCCCTCAACATGATCCGCTATCAACTTTTCCAGGTAAACACTACCCATTTCAATCTCCGTGGCCATCTCGGCAATCTTAAATGAATTGTGCTGGAATTTGCTTACCGGGTGCCCGAAGGCTTCCCTGGATTTGGCATATTCAATGGCATCCTCAAGCATGCGCTCCGCCAACCCCTGGGACCCTACGGCCGACACCAATCGTTCCTGCTGTAGTTTTCCCATCACACAGGAAAACCCCATACCTTCCCAGCCCAAAAGGTTATCCGCCGGAACCCGACAATTATCAAAAAATAATTCCGCCGTGTCCTGGCTGTGCAGGCCCAGCTTATCCAATTTGCGACTCTTTATGAAACCCGGTGTACCGTCCTTAACAACTAACAGGCTTATCCCTTTGTGAGCCGGTTCGGCATGGGGATCGGTCTTGCACAAAACAATCACCACATCAGCACTGATGCCGTTACTGATAAATGTCTTTTGACCATTAATAACGTATTCACTACCCTCTTTAATCGCAGTGGCTTTTATGGCCTGCAAATCAGAGCCGGCATTGGGTTCGGTCATGGCCAGGGCCAGAACAATATCTCCGGTGGTACATCCCGGCAGCCATTTTTCCTTTTGTTCCTCGGTACCGTAACTGCCAATGTAAGGGGCGATAATGTCGTTGTGCAACCCCACCCCCATGCTTACACCGGCCCGAGCCAATTCATAATTAATTATGGCCGAGTACTCAAAGCCCGCCCCGGCCCCGCCGTATTTTTCATGCACCCAGGGACAGAGGTAACCCTGTTCACCGAGCTTACGCCAAACGTCCCGGGGCACTTCCTTCTTTTCCTCCCACTCATTAATATGGGGCACCAGTTCATTTTCCACAAATCTTTTAAAAGTACGGCGAAAAATTTGGTGTTCCTCAGTATATAGGCCCATTTTTCTCCCCCTCATTTCGTTCTTCTTATCTATTTATTGGGGCTGCATCCGGATAGCACCGTCCAGCCGGATTGTACCACCGTTCAGCATGGGGTTTTCAATGATGTCCCGAACCAGCCGGGCGTATTCTTTGGGATAGCCCAAGCGGGAAGGGAAGGGCGTCATAGCCCCCAGAGCTTGCTTGGCCTTGTCAGGCAGGCTGTCAAACATGGGGGTTTCGAACAGGCCGGGGGCAATGGTCATTACCCGTATTCCATGGATCGCGAGTTCCCTGGCAATGGGAAGGGTCATTCCTACAACGCCGCCCTTGGAGGCACTGTAAGCTGCCTGGCCGATTTGGCCCTCATAGGCGGCAACTGACGCGGTATTCACTATGACTCCTCTCTCACCTTCTTCATTGGGAGCATTACCGGCCATTTTCTCAGCTACCAAACGGATAACATTAAATGTACCAATCAGATTAATATTAATTACCGTGGAAAAGCCTGCCAGGTCATGGGGTCCTTTTTTACCCAGCACTTTCCTGGCTATGCCTATACCCGCGCAATTAATTAGTAAATGAACGGCTCCGAAGGTTGATATGGCTTTATCCACCGCCGCCTGAACGCTCCCTTCATTAGTCACATCGGTTTCCATATAAATGGCCTCACCTCCCAGTTCTGAAGCCAGTTTCTGCCCTTTTTTCGACGCCAAATCCAAAATGGCCGCCTTGCCGCCCCCGGCAATGATACTTCTGGCCACTGCCTCCCCCAGTCCCGAGGCTCCGCCGGTGATCATGGCAGTACAACCTTTAATTTCCATTTCTTAAAACCTCCAATTATTGATTAATCCGTTTTTAAACTCATCAAAGTCTAATCAATCATTGCCCTTTATTTTTCCAATTCCTTCTTTGAGGTAACTGTCGGCCAGGTGAACGTAAGCATTGGCACTTTGCTCCACCCACCACAGGGAATTGCCGGAAAGCTCTTTTTTGGGTTTGGCCGGAGTTCCGGTGGCCAGGTGTCGGGCCGGTATTTCAGTGCCATCGGTTACCACGCTGCCGGCGGCAATCATGGCCTGTTCCCCGATTACGGCATTATCAAGTATTACGGCATTCATACCGATAATACTGCCCTTTTTTAGGGTACAGTTGTGCAGCACCGCACCATGGGCCACAGTAACACCTTCCTCAATAACTGTCTGGCCCCCGGGCAGCATATGCACCACCACATTGTCCTGAATACTGCTCCGGGCGCCCACTGTAATCGGACCGAAATCAGCCCGCAATTGGGCCCCGAACCATATACTGGCCCCCTCTTCCACCGTAACATCACCTATGAGGGTTGCATTGGGGGCCACAAGAGCCTTTTCGGATACTTTGGGTTTCTTGCCGTTATACTCAATGAACAATGTTCTCCCTCCTGTTTTTTGGAATCCCGGTCACTCAAGCCTCTCCACAATGGTGGCGTTGGCCATGCCGTGCCCCTCACACATGGTCTGCAGCCCGTACCGGGCACCTGTACGTTCCATTTCGTAAAGCATAGTAATCATTACCCGCGCCCCGCTTGCCCCCAGGGGATGTCCCAGGGCTATGGCCCCGCCGTTGGGATTAAGTTTGGCGGGATCGGCACCTGTTTCCTCCAGCCAGGCCAGGGGCACAGGAGCAAAGGCTTCATTAACCTCGAATACACCGATATCGTCAATCTTTAAACCGGCCTTGGCCAGCACCTTTTCTGTGGCCGGGATGGGTCCGGTAAGCATTAGCGTGGGGTCTGAACCCACCACTGTCCGGGCCACAACCCTGAACCGGGGCTTTAATCCCAATTCCCGGGCCTTTTCCCCGGACATCAGCAGTATGGCGGCTGAGCTGTCACTGATTTGGCTGGAATTACCGGCGGTGATTACGCCACCTGTTTTAAAGGCAGGCTTGAGCCCGGCAAGTTTCTCGAAAGACGTACCACGGCGCGGCCCTTCATCGTTTTTTACCGTTTCCTTGGTCCCGTTCGGCAATGTTACTTCCAAGGGCACTATTTCCCGCTCAAAACGCCCCTGATCCTGGGCCTTTATTGCTTTTTCATGGCTTTGAAGTGAGAATTCATCCAGCTGCTCCCGGCTAAACCCCCATTTTGCGGCTATTCTTTCAGCAGACAGTCCCTGGGGTATGATTTCATAGCGGGAGGTAAGCTCTTTACTAAACTGGGTATTTTGGAAATTGGAACCCATGGGCACCCGGGTCATATGTTCAATCCCCGCAGCCACAACCACATCCATATCACCGCTGATAATGGCCTGGGCCGCAAAATGTACCGCCTGTTGACTGGAACCGCACTGGCGATCAATGGTGGTTCCCGGCACGTGGACGGGGTAACCGGCAATGAGCGCCGCCACTCTGCCGATGCAAAACCCCTGCTCCCCCACCTGTGAAACACAGCCCATGATTACATCTTCCACCAGTGAGGGAGCAATCCCACTCCGATTTACCAGTTCCCACAATACCTTTCCAGCCAAATCTTCAGCCCTGATACCGCTCAGCATTCCACTCCGGCGCCCCACCGGGCACCTTACCGCCTCCACAATTACCGCGTCACGCATTGGATAGAGTCCCCCTTCCTGTAAATGGTCCTAAATCTTTTACTACTCAAATAAGCAAGAATATTGCCAAAGGAAGGATAGCTTCCAACCGATCTTTGGCCCTTTTAAACAGAGGTTTTAAAGTGTACATACTTTACACTTGACAACAACGCCCCGTACAGATCCGTGTGAAGAACTACCCTATATAGCTCCTAGCCCGTATTTGTGACGCAAAGCCTTAATGGTAAACAGTGAGTATGTTGCAGGGAAAGGATAATTCCTTGTGCGAAAAATCCGAATTTTGCAGGGAAGAGACTGTTAAACATGGAAGAAGTAGGTGTGACAAAAAGAATAAGCAATCATTCACTAATTGTTTATATTTTATCAGGGAGTGTTAATTATGTTTGATTATTTGCTTACTGAAGAACAGAAAAAAATTCGTAAAGAAGCAAGGGACTTGGTAAAATGGGTTCCTCGTGAAATGATTATAGATATGGATCAGGATAAAATTCGTTTTCCCAAAGAATTTTTACAGGAAGCCGGCCGGCGCAACCTGTTGGGATGTCGTTATCCCCGAGAGTGGGGTGGAAGGGAAATGGACTGGGTAACCACCACCATGCTTATGGAAGAGGTGGGGACTCTGGGCTATATATTTGCCTGTGTCTTTGGTGTAGGAGCTGAGCTGGTTTGTGACGCAATCATCTTGCACGGAACCGACGAGCAAAAGGAAAAATACGTCAAGCCTTTGCTGGCGGGAGAATTGTTTGCCGCTGAATGCTTAACTGAGCCCCGTGGGGGTTCAGACTTTTTCGGAACTACAACCACTGCCGAAGACAAGGGTGACTACTTTCTGGTTAACGGCCAGAAGCGTTTCATAGTGGGTGCTGAAGGTGCGGACTTTTTCCTTGTTTATGCTCGCACTGATTTTAATTCCAAAACTCATCCCCACAATGCACTTTCTTGTTTAATTGTTGACCGCCAACCGGGAGTGGAAGTGGAATACTTATACGGCCTCATGGGCTGTCGCGGTGGTGGGACCGGACGTATTGTTTTCAAAGATGCCAAAGTACCTAAGGAAAATATTGTGGGTAAGCTAAATGGTGCATATCCCGTATTTAACACAATGATGGTCCCCGAGCGTCTCGGTACCGCTGCCATGACCATTGGCGCCGCACGCCCGGCGCTGGAAGTGGCCACCCAGTACAGTTCTCGTCGTAAGGCGTTCGGCCAGATTATCAACCAGTTCCAGGGAGTTAGTTTTCAAGTAGCTGAGGCTGCATCTCTACTGGATGCAGCGCGCTCGATGGTTTATACCACCAGTTGTGCCGTGGATGCTCAAGAGGACATGAATTACGTACGGCGCATGGTAAGCGAGACCAAAAAATTTGTCACTGCATCATGCCAAAAAGTTGCCCGGAACGCCATGCAGGTAATGGGCGGAATAGGTTATACCAATGTATTTCCGGTAGAGCGTATTGTGCGTGATCTCGGTCTGGCTTCTATCTGGACCGGGACCAATGAAGTAATGTCCATGATAACGGCCCATGAATGGTACAGGGAATACCATTACAACTTGAAAGCCCGCCAGGCGCGGAATTATGAGATGGATTCACCTGAAGCAGAAGCTGTAGACGAAAAGATTTACGAATAAAGTTTTCGTCACTTGCCTTGAAAGAGGGAAGCACCGTCCCCGTGCTTCCCCTGGTTGGACCAAGTCAAGAGCTGTTTGACCTAAAGGAAGAACTTGCAACAAACATTAAAGAAAAGACTGCAGATTTTAAAAGTTTTTTAGACATAGTAGGAGCCTGCTAAGTTACCTGATACTTCAGCCCTCGGTGTTAGCATAACAATAAAGGCATCCTGACTTGCATTTCATGGTATACCAGCCGATATCCACGCTTTCGATGCATTCACAATGCCTTCGCTGGCCTTTCGCCCGTTTAGTGCTGCACGGCTCGCTCCGGGGGTGAAGTTTGATCAGCAGCTGACCGTCAATACATGCGGAAGGGCTGAATCCCGGTACACAACAAGGATATACATGGCCGGAAAAACCAGCAGCGATTTCATTATATTGGTTGATTATCTTTTCTCGCTTATCCTGGGGGATACTTATGATTTCAAATCCATGCCTATAAAGCCTTTTTTTAACCTTGGGGTATTCTTCCATGAAGGACGTGGAAAATTTTTCAATACCCAATTGTGCTGCCCTGGCAATTATAGGCTCTACCAATTCAATATTTGATATAACCCGGGAACCTCTTTTGAGAGCTACCAGGGGGTCGGGTCGGAGGCGGATGCGGGCGGGGCTACCGGCAAATTTTATAAGTTCCGGTATTTGCTCCATGGCTGTTCGCCAGTGAGGTACATTAGGCTCGATGGGTGACCCTCCAAAACCGGTGATGGTAAGCTGTACATAGATTTGATCGTAATGTTTTAAAACGTCCCTGAATGGGGGTGTGAAAATTGCATCCGGAAATTTTGTCCAGCAAATGATGGTATGCACTCGCTCCGGCGGGTACTTTTTTTGCAAAATTTGTATTAGTTCATTTGCATGCCATCGCATATCGGTTCGCCGGGACATGCTCACTACTTTTTTCAAAGAGTTACCTCCAATACAGGTTTAGGTGAGTCATTCAATTCTACCAAAAAGTTTAACGACTTTAAAATCAACAAAATCCAGAAGGTGTTACATGAATTAAGCAGAAATTGTAAGAAACAGCTTTAAAAAAAGTACGGACAGGTCGTGAATTATGAAAAAAAGCATAGTCTTTACAAAAAATGGCACTGAGGCTGTAAAACTTCAAACAATGGATCCTGAACTAGCGGCTTTAATAGATATGATTGGCGATTATACTCTAGTTTTGAGAACTGATTATTATAAATCCTTAATAAGAATTATCGTTGGCCAACAAATCTCCGTTAAAGCCGCAAAAACAATCTGGGGCAGGTTTAATAGCCTCTGTGAAACCATTAATCCAGCCTCTATTAACGTGCTGGAAGATGATGTTATCAGGGAGACAGGGATTTCCAAACCAAAATTAATATATATAAAGGATTTAACCCAAAAAATTTTATCGGAAGAAATTAACTTCAAAGAGCTTGAAAACATGGAAGACGAACAGGTCATACGGCAGCTTACGCGAGTTAAAGGAGTTGGCCGGTGGACTGCTGAGATGTTTCTAATATTTTCTTTAGGCAGACTTGATGTCTTTTCGTTAAATGATGTTGGTTTGAAAAGGGCAATAAAATCTCTTTATAGTTTAGCTTCCATACCCGTGATCGAAGAAATTGAAGAATTAAGTAATAAATGGAAGCCATACCGTTCGGTGGCATCTCTTTATTTATGGTCGGCCTTAGACCAAAAGTATATAAAGTAGCTCTTGCTACCCCGGCGTAAAAAAGGATCTTAAATTTTCAGTTTCATATTATCGTAGTATCAATGAGGGGAGTGAAAAAGCATGAAAAAAATAACTAAAAATAGGGCTATTGCTGTGTTAGTTTTATTTATTCTTTTTTCTTTATCCGAATCAAGACTCGAAATGATTTTTGAAACTCTCTCTCACTCTATGCAACAGCCACCTTCTATTATTTTTATTATATTTTATGAACTGGGGCGTGGATTATTAGGTCTGCTAAATGATATAAGAGTGTTTTTCCTTTCCTGGGAAGGTGCATTGCTGGTTGGAATCATAGTACTGCATCTTAATGTAAAAGACTATATTGCCAGAAAATACCCAAGCTAGGGTAATAACCATCACCTTTAAATGATATGTAAGGTCTGATATTAAGAAAATTAAATAACTTCAGAAACCACCCCTGGGGATATTCTTCAAGGGGTGGTTTTTTATGAAAGCTACAATAGTCACTTGAGCCATAAAGTTACATAATATGTATCATTATTATTTTATTGGAGGGATAGGGATGGGTTCGAATGAGCGATTATATAATCCCTGTTACTATTCCGGGCGGGTGCCTGTCCGGCCCGGGGATTTTTCTCTTCAGAGCGGCTACCGGTTGGAGCCTGTTGTAACTGGATTGACTTACCCGACCAGTGTAACCTTCGACAACACCGGCAATATCTATGTTGGTGAGGCAGGTTATTCTTACGGGCCCGCTAAAGCCGATGGGCAGGGGCGCATCCTGGCGGTCAGTCCAGGTGGTCGGGTCAAAGAGGTGGCCAGGGGTTTCCGTGGCCCGATGACCAGCATTAGGTGGCATAAGGGATATTTTTACGTGGCCGAAGGAGCTTTTCCCGGGCGAATCTTTCGGGTTACCCAGGATGGTCGCAAGGATGAACTTGTTAGGGGGTTACGCTCCGGAGGGGACCATTTTACTACTGAAATAGTTTTTGGCCCGGACAAAATGATGTATTTTGGTGTGGGTACATTTACAAACTCGGCCGTTATCGGTATAGATAATTTCTTTTACGGATGGCTTCCCGACCTGCCCAACCAGCATGATGTGCCGTGCCGCGATATTGTTTTAAGGGGCGTCAACTTTAAGAGTATTGATCCTTTCGCATTGGCGGAAGGAGAAGTTAAAATTATCGAAACCGGAGCATTCAAGCCTTTTGGCACAACAAGTTATCCGGGTGAAGTTATCAAAGGTGAGCTTTATTGCAACGGAGTTATCTACCGGTGTGCTCCCGACGGCTCGGGGTTGGCGCCTTTTGCAGATGGCTTCAGAAACCCCTTCGGCCTCGGCTTTTCACCTGCCGGGAGATTTTATGCTATCGACCAGGGGTACGATGCCCGGGGCAGCCGCCCAGTTACGAATTCGCTGGATCCCATGTGGGAGGTTACTCCTGGAGGATGGTATGGATGGCCGGATTTTGTTGGCGGAGAGCCAATAACCAACCCCAAGTTCAGCCCACAAGGGAAGCCACCCCATCAATTTGTATTGAAATACCATCCCCCCCTGGCTGGAAAACCGGTATTGCAGTTTGCACACCATTCAGCAACGATGAAATTTGACTTTTCAACAAACCCTTATTTCGGATATCCTAACCAGGCTTTTGCAGCACAGTTTGGCTCTGCTGCCCCCATTACGGGACACCCACATGGAACGCCGGGATTCAAGGTTGTCCGAGTTAACCCGCTTAATGGCCAAGTACACGACTTCCTTGTAAACAATAATCCGGGGCCGGAGGGCACAGGTCCCGCCCGGCCGGTAGATGTAAAGTTTGATCCCCGGGGAGAAAACCTGTACATTGTTGATTTTGGTGTTATGGAAGCAAACAGGGGCGCAATTATTCCGTGGTCCCGCACCGGGTCTCTGTGGAAAGTTGCCAGGGTTTAATAAACCAATAAATAAGGGGACAATTTAATGTTCTTGCTGGAGGATATTACGATAAATGCCAGGGAAATTCACCAACGTTTTATCCGGGAATATAGCACTCAAAGGGAAATGGTGCTTGCGGCCCAGCTTTGCGTACTAGCGGCTATACTGCAATCTGCCGGTGGCTTTTTTCCCGGCGTGGGTTATCTGGTCAGCGCCATGTCCACGGTGCCAGTGGTAATAGCCTCTGTTTTTTCCCTGCGCTGTGGCATTAAAACTTATTTGTTGGCGTGCGTGCTGCTCTTTTTTTTGCAACCCGCAGAATTAATCATATTCGCGTTTACCACCGGACCACTGGGCATAGGGTTAGGCGTGGCGTTTTTAACCCTGAGGAAAAGGCCGTCCGTATATGTTATAACTTCATTGTTTTTATTTGCAGGCATAATCCTTCTTTTATACGGGCTCAGGTTTCCCGTTTTGGGCCCGGTAGCCCAGGGAGATATTATAATGACTAATATACTTTTTATTTATGGATTTTGTTTTCTGTATTCTTGTTTATGGGTCAAGGCCTGTCGTATATTCTTTTTACGTTATAAAAATATTTTTTTTGTTGGGCCATAGAAAAGTAGATCAACTGAGGCATCTAACTGGTTAACATAGAAGGAGTGGCGCAAAGGAGTAGAGAAGGCAGTGCATTATATTTAAAAAGTTTTCAAGGGTATAAATTTTAAAGCCAGAAAGGAAGGTGCTCAGTGACTCTTTTTACTGTTGACTCTAACAAGTGTAAGCGTGACGGAATATGCGCGTCGGAATGCCCGGCAGGAATTATAAGCATGGCCGGAGAGGACAATAACCCGACACCTGTTGAAGGTAGCGAAGATTATTGCATTAACTGCGGCCATTGTGTTGCCGTGTGCCCCCAGGGAGCACTGGCCCTGAAAACCATGAGCCCCCAGAACAGCACCCACGTGCAAAAAGATATGCTCCCCGGCCCGGACCAGACTATCCATCTTTTAGCTTCGCGGCGGTCAATCCGCAGTTACAAAAAACAGCCGGTAGAACGTGATGTCTTGGCAAAGCTGATCGATATTGGCCGCTATGCCCCATCGGGGAGTAACAAACAGCCGGTAAACTGGCTTGTTATAGAGGATTCGGATAAGGTAAATCGCCTGGCGGAACTAGTGGTTGACTGGATGCGCTTTATGCTTAAAGAAAAACCTGAGCTAGCCCGCGCCGCCAATATGGACGCCATCGTCGCCTCATGCGAAAGGGGACAGGATAGAATCTGCCGCGGAGCGCCACACGTAATCGTGGCTCATGCTCCGAAAATTATACCTACTGCCCAGGCGGACTGCGCCATTGGCTTAAACTACGTGGAACTGGCTGCCTATTCCATGGGGCTGGGTGCATGCTGGGCAGGCTATGTACAAGCGGCCGCCTCTGTTTATCCCCCGGTGATAGAGGTTCTAGGTTTGCCCGAAGGGCACCAGTGCTTCGGAGCTTTACTGGTTGGCCACCCCATGTATAGCTATCATCGCATACCGGTGCGTAACGAACCTGTTGTATCGTGGCGGTAGGGTTTTACGAGATAGTATAGGGGATAGTATTAGCGTGCCGCTACTACATAAACATGCAACAGGGCAAAAGTTATAAGATATTTAGAACTCTTTCCTGGAGGTTAGTTATAGTGAAAATTTTAGGCGTTGTTGGTAGTAAAAGAAAAAAGGGTAATACTTCTTGTCTAGTGCAGGAGGCTATCCAAGTTGCTAAAAATGAAGGTGCAGAAACAGAATTAATTTTTTTAAGCGATTATACTATACAAGATTGTACAGGTTGTGAAGGTTGCAAAGAGACTTTTAAGTGCATAATCAACGATGATATGCAAAAAATATATCCCCTTCTTTGGGAGGCAGATGGAGTTATTTTAGGGTCGCCCACCTATTTTTACAACATATCGGCCGATATGAAAGCCTTTATTGATAGGTGCTATTGTTTTGAAGTTTTTGCCGAAGATGATCGTTCCTGCTGGCTGAGTGTTAATGAGGCATTGGGAGGCAAATATGCTGCTGTAATAGCGGTTTGTGAGCAGCAAGACGAAAAGGATATGGGCTTTACCCCTGAAGCAATGTCCAAACCATTGGAAGCCCTGGGGTACAGGGTGGTAGATACGGTTAAAATCCTTAGGCTTTTTAAAGCCGGTGAAGCCTTAAAAGATAGCGAAGCATTAAAGCATTCCAGGAGGGCCGGAGAAAGATTATTAAAAACAATAAAGCTCAGGCAAGAGGTCGAAAACAAAATCAAAGAGTTAAAGATGTAAACCGAGCCATTAATTCCCTGCTCGAACCATTCCAGTGGCTGTTTGGAGCTTTGAGGAAGGGATAAGTGAATTATTCAAGCCTGACCCCACTTGTTTTTACAGATAAAGGAATTCTTTGAAGAAAAAGAAGACAGCATTGGGAAAATCATAAAGGCCCCTTTTGAATCTATTTACGCGGTGAAATCCTCAGATGGTATTTACTTAATTGAAACAGGAGGATTTAAGCCAAAATTAATCTCTGATGAGGATAACCCTGAATTAAAAGAATGGGTGAAAAACAACGTTAATTAATACGTATACTGCGGTGATAGAAGAGATATCCAGTAGTGCTTACCATTAAGGCGATGACTATTATGAATGCGGCGGAGTTAAAAGAAAGAATAAAAAAGTTGAGTATCTGGAAAAGGGGAGACCAAAGGGCACCGCACAAACCCCTTTTAATTCTGTACGCCCTGGGCCAGTTACAGAATAATGGCGCAAGGCTTTTATCCTACCAGGATGTAAAGGGCAGGCTCAAGTATCTGTTAAAGGAATTTGGCCCGCATAGACAATCCTACCACTCGGAACATCCTTTTGTGCGGTTAACTAATGACGGCATCTGGAACCTAAATGTTGACCCCGGTCTTGTCCATATTAAGGACAGATGGCTACTGGACAATGAGGTGGCCGGAGGTTTTAGTGATGAAGTTTATTCATTATTAAGTAAGGACAAGAACCTAATGCGGGAGATTGCGCAAATTGTCTTAAACAAACATTTCCCCGAGACAATCCATGCAGATATCCTTGAATCCGTAGGGCTTAAGATTGTCATTGAACCCGAAGGCCATAATAATAAACGTGACCCTGCCAAACGAAGGGACCCCAGGTTTAGAGAAAGGATATTAAGGGCTTACGAGTATAGTTGTGCGGTGTGTGGATTTAATGTCATGTTAGGCAATAATTTCGTGGCCGTCGAAGCAGCGCATATTAAGTGGCACCAGGCCGGCGGGCCTGACCGGGAAGAAAATGGTGTAGCGCTGTGTGCCATGCACCACAAGCTCTTTGACAGAGGAGTCTTTACCATAGCCCCTACGAGGGAATTAATTGTTTCACAGGATGCCCATGGCACCAATGGACTTGAGGAATGGTTGATGAGATACCATGGCCAACAAATTCGCAACCCCGTACATCCCGGCTACCAGCCCCAAGATTTATACATGGAATGGCACTTAAAAGAGGTCTTTAGGGGGCCGGGGAGATACCAGGTGGGTTGTTAATCATTTAGTGTGTGTCAATAACTTACATAAATTAGCCATGGACCGTCATGAAGGCAATCTATTCTTCCAGCTAATTAACAAGCTTTATGGCCAGTTCTTAGTGATAATAACTTCTAACAAAGGCCCAGAGGATTGGAGTGAATTAATAGGTGACAAGGCGATAGCTACTGCATATTAGATAGGCTTATTCACAGAAGCGAGGTAATAAACCTTATTGGTGACAGCCACAAGGATGAAGCACAGGGAAACCATTTTTGGCACTAATTAGGTGTTAAACCTTATTTGCTAAAATTTGTTCAAAGTTACTTGACAGTCACACCGTCCCCGTGGCTGGTGTAACCTAAAGGATATTACGATATTACCAGAGGAATTCTTTTAAGGATTCCTCTGGTAATTGCTTTTATATTCTAAGGTAGAAAATTTTTTAGATATTTTTCTTATTCTCTTTCTTTCTTACATGTTTGTAGGCATAGACTCTCATTATGCTCACTAAGAATACAAATCGAAGACCGCCACTCTGGTTAAGTATCAAATAATAAACACTACCCAAAAGTAAAACTATCCCCATTATTAAATTTGCATAGAAGTGATATCTTCTTTGAACATCTTCATCTTCGCTTACTTTTTCTGGCTTAATGTAATCAGGATAATCAATATAGTTCAGTTTATATAAAACAGAATGCAAAACTAAAAACAAACCAATCAAATCCAAAACTATAAGCTCTGCATATTGAGTGGGCCAACTTAAAATCTCAAATAAAGTTATCATAACTAGCAAGCTAAAAAATAAGTCAAATACAATAAATATATACCAATTTATGTGAACTCTTTTCATTTTTAACCTCCCTCATAAGTTGAAGTAGCCGCAATCCCTTTCCGCTCACATTTATTATAATTCCGGCGGTTCATATCTAGCAGAGGTTAATTTTGTCGTATTTTGCGGCATGGTGTTGTTAGCCACTCTCATTGACTGCGAATTCGGAACCGACAATGGCGGAGGCTATTTAATTATTCGGTGTCAATTTTGTTCCTTTGGGTTTTCGTTGCTTTGAGTGACGTTAAAATAAATCAAGCCTGCTTCTAAACAGGCTTGATAGCTACAGCTTCTAAAAAGGGAGAATAATCCGGTAATTAGCATTACGATGCAGGCGGAGCTTTGTATTTTCTATTTTCACATACCAATCAGAATTGTATTCAATAGTACAAGGTATATATTATATTATCCTCCTAATGTCCTTGAAATATTTCGCGAGGTTGAATAATTAAATGATCTTATGGAACTTGATTTCGTGACCGGGGATTTTCGGTCGGGGAAATGGTCTGGCGAGGTTTCTCCTTTCCGGTCGTGCACCTGGAGATTAAAAAATCCTCATGTCCAGAAGGTGGTACGGGCCACTGACAGAAAACTGCTCGCGGACGGTAAAGTAAAATTAGCATGTGTGGGACTGGAAATAAACCCAGCTGTTGCCTGTCGTCCCCGTGGTGGTTCCCTAATTTTAACTAAGACTTTCTATAGCTTTTTGCGCCCAATTAGAATCGTTTAGTATAGCTCTGCCAACACCAATCAAGTCTGCTTTTCCCTCTGCCAGCAAATGTTCAGCAGCTTGTGCATCTGTTATTCCACCGGTTAGAATCACTGGGATAGCTACCGTTGCTTTGATAGCTTCAGAGAGCGGCGCAAAAAAACCTTGACCTGTGAGGCCCGGCACCAGGTAGCCCGAAAAACCGCCGGAAATATCGAGAATATTTACTCCCGCCTTTTCGAACTCCCGGGCAGCAATTTTGCTGTCTTCAATGGTAGTGCCTCCTTCTTTAAAGTCCGAAGCACCTAACCTTAAAAGAATGGCGAAATCTTCTCCCACTTCCCCGCGTACTGCTTTAATCACCTCCAGGTGAAGGCGGATGCGGTTGTGAATATCCCCACCGTATTGGTCAGTACGCTTATTGGACAGCGGTGAGAAAAATTGATTCAATAGATAACCATGTGCAGAGTGAATTTCAACCCCATCAAACCCCGCTTCCTTTGTTCGCCGGGCAGCATCTTGAAATGCTTTAATAATGTCCTTTATTTCCTCTAGTGTTAGTTCACGCGGCATTTCCCCTGTACGTGGGTTCGCCACTGCAGAAGGTGCCACAGGGGTTGTTCCCACTATTTCTTCAGTGGTTCCACTTCCTGCATGATTAATCTGCATCATTGACTTGGAGCCATTGCCACGAATGATATCTGCCAATTTCTTTAAAGGTTCAACCACGCTGTCTTCTGCAATAGAAAGCATATTAGCACTGGCCTTTCCTTCCGGCTTTATAAAACTATGTTCAATGATGATGAGTGATAAATATCCACCCTTAGATTTTTCAGCATAGTAGTCAAGAATATCCTGGCTCACCTTTCCATCAGCGTCAGCCTTCCCTGTGGCCATGGGCGGCATAACCAGGCGGTTGTTTAGCGTCAATGTACCTGCCTGTAATGGCTTAAGTAAATTGGACATAAAAAACACCTCGTCTTTTTAATTTAACAGTCTTTGTTCACGATTGCCCGGGTGAATTTTTTTGCCAAAAAATTCACCTATACGGCAGGCCGTGTCACTTAATCGTTTTTCTGATATTTCCAATAAATTCATCAGTGGCTACCGCTTCCATTCTACCATAACACTTTTGGGAAAAAACCGTAACTATACTTTCCCCTTTATTATAGTAACAATGTAATGAAAAACATGAAACATCCGTAACCGTAAATCTGATCTATGGTCAGATTCCGCTTTTGTTGGCTAGGCTATCTATTGAGGTAACGGGCTGAAAGAAAACTTTATTTAACAGAAAAAGAACCGGTATGTATGACCCAATAAGCTAATGAAGTATCTGGGTGTCTCCCCCCCCGTAAAAAGACCGAGAAGTCCAATAAGCAGGGATTGGGCCTAGTTAGAAACATGTTTATTCGACTCATTATGCCATTTTTCTTCAAAGGTTAATCAAGGTGATTGTAGAAATATGCCATATTACCAAAAAAGAGACGCAAAATAAAACTGCCAAATCCTAACACAAAAAGCTTCGTGTTTATTGCTTTGAATAACTATTGTAAAGCAAATTATGGTCATTAATAACGGTTGCTAATGTCTATAATGCGAAGCTGATATAGTGTAGATAGACGAAACAATTTCGTCTATTTAGTGTTATCGGAAAGATGAGGCAGGACCGCTGCGTCCTGCGGCGGAAAAAATTACACGCATGCAAATGGCAAGAAATTTATTGAACATAATTTACTAGAATACTTAAATACTCAAGCAAAATTGAAAAATGTATTTTAGGGATCTCAGAAAAGATCAGTTATATTACAGCCCCTTTTTTGGTGTTCTTAATCTTAATAAACAGAATTTATTATGCCTAGTGACCATATAGAAAGTATTGAATTGGGATTTGAACCACCTGAGGGTAGTCAATATTGGGTTGCTCCATTTATAAGAGAATATATTGATGGAAGTATTGTGAAATTATATCCTGAGCCTGAGCTTAAGTCATTTTTACATAACAATAATAAATATGGAATGATTATTGAGTAAATTTGAATTACTACTAAGATTGATGACTGCGACATCCTGTCGCACTCTGGCTTTGGGGGGCCTCATCCATCCGATATAACACTGTATTGCCGCGAGGGCGCGGTTAGCAAATTCAGCGAGGTCTGTTTTTGGGGCTGGGCTGAAGCGTGCGTGCCACTTTCCCGAACCTAACCGGGGCAGCGGCTGGCTCGGTCTAACCTAAGATAGGAGTTATCTAAAGTTTGACCATCGCCTTAAGGTTCGGAAACGTCAGGAAAACGGGTACGTTAAAGGAATTGAAATGAAATTGGTCGCATTAGCACGCGCCGTCCTGGCGCGGAAAGATGTTAATTATGTTAAAGTTAGCATAAATTTGATTGGGGGAATATTATGAAACCTGTATATATAGATATCCATATACATACATCCGATGATGCAAATAATCTTAATAATGATTATGATATTGATTTATTACTAGAGAAAATTGCAGAGCTTTCGAAGGGTGCGGAAACTCTATTATCTTTGACAGACCATAACACAATTAACAAAGATGCCTATCTAAAATTATGTAGAAAAACAGAAAACGTGCTGCTCGGTGCAGAATTACATATTAGGAATTACGAGGATAAACCTCCTTATCATTGTCATATAATTTTTAAAACTCAAGTTATCAATCAGGAAATAATTGACGATCTTAATTTAAAACTAGATACCCTATATCCAGACAAAAGAATAACACCAGAGACTCATAATGTACCAACATTAGAAAGAATTATTAATGAGTTTTCAAATTATGAATTTGTTCTATTGCCTCATGGAGGGCAGTCACATAGTACATTTGAAAAATCAGTACCGAGAGAGGTTAGATTCGATTCAACAATTGAAAGAAGTATCTATTATAATCAGTTCGATGGATTTACAGCAAGAGATAATCGAGGGTTAGATCAGACACAAGAATACTTTAAGAGGTTGGGAATTTTTGGTTTTGTAAATCTAGTTACTTGTACTGACAACTATAATCCTAACATTTATCCAAATGCAAAAGCTAGCGGTGCTGGTCCATTTATTCCAACATGGATGTTTGCCAGACCAACATTTGACGGACTTAGGCTTTCGTTATCTGAATCAGACAGATTTGTATATTCGCATGATATGCCGAATATTGAACATGAACATATTAAAAAAGTCTTTATTAAAAATGATAAGCTAGATATTGATGTTACCTTAACAACTGGCTTAAATGTAGTTATTGGTAGTTCTTCGAGCGGTAAAACATTACTAATCGACTCGGTTTATAGAAAGTCGGTTAATGATTTTGAAACATCTAGATATAAATATCTGGGTGTCGAAGGGATATCAATATCTAATCCATCTGGCATTATTCCTTATTATATTCCACAAAATTATATTATTAATGTCATTGACCAAACGAATGATCAAGTAGGTATTGAAAATATTGATTTGATAAAACAAGTTTTTCCGGAAGACTCTGATGTTGTTCAGCAGGTGAGGGATGCGTTAGCATTGTTGAAGACAGATATCTTTGGGTTAATTGATAAAGTGAAAATAATAGAAGAAGAAAAAAAGAAAATCAATCGAATACCGATACTGAGTAGATTAATTGTAGAATCAAAAATAGAAAAAAACTTAGCAAGTCAATTATTACCTAATGACGCTTTATTATCTTTATACACAAAAGATGATAAATATTATGAGGGTGTTTATGATGTTTTGAATCAATTGAAAAATTTTATGAATGACAATCCATTCGCTTCTAGTGTAGATGAGGAAATTGATAGTATTATTGCAAAAATAAAAGATATGAAAGAGAAAATAGACTTTGAATATAAAGCTAGGACGGTAATTGATGCACAAAAGCAAGATATTGACGCATATCTAGCAAGTATTAATTCCGAAAATCAGCGTAGAAGTCTGGATTTTGAAAAACTCCTTGTTAGTATAAATAAGTATGTCAAATCAAAAAAGGATTTTAACAAAATATTGGATAAAATCTCAAATTATTCTTTTAGTGTTAATTCAAGAGAAATTATTTCAATGGGACATAAATTGCATATTCAAAACAGCTTTCAACTGAGTAAAGATTTTTTTTTAAAGGCAATTAATAAATTTCTTAAAAATGCAAACGAAATCGAAAATTTTGAAAACATTGTTCCTGAAGCTCTTTTCAGTGATAAATATAGCGGGAGAAGTCCTAGAGTCGCCGGTTATGGTGACATGCAAAATAAGTTATATAGTGAGTTTGAAAAGTTAAACAAACGACAATATAAAATTATTACGAGGGAAGGCAGAAGTTTTGATGAATTGAGTGCAGGTTGGAAAACTTCGGTTCTTTTAGATTTGATATTAGGTTATGAAAGAGATATTGCTCCACTAATAATTGACCAACCTGAAGATAACCTTGCAACTGACTATATAAATAGAGGTCTCATAGAATCTGTAAAAAATATCAAAAATAAAAAGCAAATTATACTAGTCTCTCATAATGCTACAATTCCAATGTTGGGCGATGCTCAGAATGTTATTCTATGTAGTAACAAGGATGGGAAGATAATAATTAGATCTGCTGAACTCGAGGGTTGTATTGATGAAATTTCAGTAGTTGATCATATTGCAAAGATAACTGACGGAGGGAAATCAGCTATTAAAAAGAGAGTGAAAAAATATAATCTTAAGAATTTTAGGGGGGAGAATTAATGATACTGAAATTCATAGAAAATGAGGGTGACATTTTAACAAGAATAGTTCAAGGTGAAAATGAAACAGAGTTTAACTATATTACTTTTATTGAGCTTTTGTTTAATGGTGAAAAAATTGAGGATTCCATCTATGAAGGAGATATTACTGAGATTTCAAGGCAAAAGTTACAAGAAATGCTATCACGAATAAATTCTATTGTTGTAGAATCTCAACAAGAAACAATGACCTTTGTTGATAATGTAGTTGAACAAGAATAAATTTAGATAACTTTTCTTTAGAAGAAAGGAGTCGCCGTCCATGGCGACTTCTGAATATGGGGGCGACCAACTTCACTTAAGCCAGCTAACCCCAGTCAAGGGGTTGGCTAAAATGTTTTACTTTCATGAAAAAACCACCAGGGTAGTAACCCGACTCTGTTTCTAGTTAGGCTAATAATGCGGAGTTTAAAAAAGTTCTATTATTTATCTAACATGCAGATGTACAAGTATTGATGTTCTGCAAGTCTAAAAATTGTTTAAAGGAGAAGGCATAAATTATGTCTGTTAAATATAAGGTAATTGATGAAAATAATTGGAAACGTGCACTACACTGTGAAATATTTAGGAATAGCATTGAACCGTCATATTGTGTGACTTTTGAGCTGGACATAACCAATTTCTTGGCAAAAGTACGGGCCATGAAGTATTCTTTTACAATGGCTCTAATCTTTGTTGTTTCTAAATGTGCAAACGAAATTGAGGAGTTTCGATACCGATTCGTAGATGGTCAGGTCGTACTTTATGATAGAATTGATACAGCCTTTACATATATAGACAAAGAAACCGAGCTATTTAAAGTTGTCAAGGTAGAAATGCAGGATACATTAGAAGAATATGTTGCTATAGCAATTAAAAAGGCAGAGAATCAAAAAGAGTATTTTACAGGGCCACTAAGTAATGATGTATTTCAGTTTTCGCCAATGCCGTGGGTGTCATATACTCATATCTCACATACGAATTCTGGGAAAAAAGATAATGCTACACCTCTCTTTGATTGGGGAAAATTCTTTGAAAGAGATGATAAATGGATTCTTCCATTTTCTGTTCAAGTGCATCATTCCTTTGTTGATGGGATACATATTGGAAAGTTGGCAGATTCTTTGCAAAGCTACTTAAATAATATTCAATTTAATTAGTTGGTTATGAAAGTTACTTTGAATTTAAGAGCTGCACATTATCCATAGTAACCAACCCAACTTAAATAAAAATTATGATTAGCCGCCCGTTTCTATATTGTGAATAAAGAGTAATAACCGATAGGAGGATACTAACCATTCTTGACCCGCATAGTTTTATGTTATTTGTTGTTGCTGCATTGGTTTTGCTGCTAATCCCTGGCCCATCGGTTCTTTATATAACGACCCGCAGTATTGACCAGGGACGAAAGGCCGGTCTCGTGTCTGTCTTTGGTAACGCGCTGGGGAGCGCAATTCTTGCTGCCTGTGCTGCAGTTGGTTTGTCAGCGATTCTAACCTCATCGGCTGTTGCCTTTAGCGTAGTAAAATATCTTGGTGCCGCTTATCTAATCTACCTTGGCATAAGACGACTATTTAGTAATGACGACCACATTTCAACGGAATATCAACGAAAAAGATTATCCCATATATTCATCCAAGGAACATTGGTAGCGGTTTTGAATCCAAAAACCGCGCTTTTCTTCCTTGCATTTCTTCCTCAGTTCGTCGATGTGTCACGGGGGTATATCTGGGAGCAGACATTCCTTCTTGGGTTAACGTTCGTTGGGCTTGGAATTTGTACCGACAGCATCTACGCACTGTTAGCCGGCATGGTGGGAAATTGGTGTGATTTTGCAAATTAAAACGGCATCCGTTTTTCACAAACAACCGGCATAGAATGTCTGCCAACCATGATAATCTTGCACATAAATCCGGTAATTGATAATAGCCATTTGCACAATAGCACATTCT
>VENG01000031.1 GCA_009711705.1 Bacillota bacterium | reverse complement strand
CCACCCGGGCCTCCCACTCTTGTCTTAGCTCTGCTCTTGTCATGCAAAACCTCCTCGTCAAGTGTTTACGAGGAAATTATCGCATAAACCGAGTGTTTGGGCTAGGTGGGCTCTATTTGACGTTTACAGGGCGCTGCTACACAATTATACAACATCATCTGCGGTAACCGCAGTGACCTGTCTCGCATTTATTGCTTCTACGGTATAGCCGAAGAGGAATATCATGGGGACCGGTCCGAGCTAGCAGAAAGAATTATTCCTGCATCCAGGTATGCTGTATTCGAATACCCCGAGGTCATGGGCTTTGTTTTTCAAACGGCATTGAAAGATCAGGATAAATGGCTTAGTGTCACAAACATTAAAAAGAACTATAATGCCGGTATCGATATGATTGAATTAATTTCAGAGGACTCTCACCAAACTGGATTTTTCTATTTATACGTACCGGTACTTTGAATAATTACTGTAAAAAACCTCAGGATTTATTCTTCCATCTCAGGTATCGTTTTAGACATACCATGAGAGGAGGTTTTTTTATGAAAGAAAGTACAGCAGGTAATATCGAGAAATTAGGAGAGGAAAAAATACCCATATTATTATTTAAATTCTGCTTACCTGTGGTTGTTGCTCTTCTTGTCAATGCACTATATAACTTAGTAGACAGAATTTTTATCGGAAACAGTGTTGGACCACTTGGTATTGCCGGGATTACAATAGTATATCCCATTATGCTGGTAATGGGGGCGTGTGCAACACTGGTTGGTACGGGAGGGGCTTCCCTAATTTCAATCAAACTTGGTGAGAAGAAAGCTGATGTAGCTGAGCGAGTACTTGGAAATTCAATAGTACTGTTGGTTACGCTTGCTATAATGGTAACAATATCAGGACTATTTTTTATAAACCCAATTTTAAGGTCTTTCGGTGCAAGTAGCGAAGTGCTTCCTTATGCCAAAGATTATATGGGCATTATTTTGTTCGGAACCATCTTTCAAGTATTTGGGCTAGGTATGAGCTATTTCATCCGGGCTGATGGAAGTCCCCAAAAGGCAATGGCAACGATGTTAATCGGTGCTATTATGAATATAATATTAACCCCAATATTTATTTTTGGTTTTAAAATGGGAATGAAAGGGGCAGCACTAGCAACTATTACTTCACAGGCTGTATCGGTTACCTGGGTTATGTACTATTTCCTTAGTGGAAATAGTTTTCTAAAAATTCATATACAAAACCTTAAACTCCTATCTAGTATAGTAAAATCAATACTTGCAATTGGAGCAGCATCCTGTTTAATGCAGATAACGTTAAGCCTATCCAATATGATTATGAATAAAAGCCTTGTTCATTACGGAGGAGACATAGCGGTATCAGTAATGGGAGCGATCTTCAGTATCATCTTTCTTATAGTATTGCCTGTACTCGGGATTAGCCAAGGTATCCAACCAATCATTGGCTTTAACTATGGGGCTAAAAAGTTTGACAGAGTAAAAGAAGCATTGAAATCCGGTGTTTTTGCTGCAACTGTTATTGCTACACTGGGATTTGTTATCACTAGAGTGTTTCCAGAAGAGCTCATGTCGCTTTTTAACAGTCAAAATAAGGAATTCATTACTATGGGGAGCTATGCTATGGGAATATCTATGATTCTTGTACCCATTATAGGTTTACAAATTATTGTTTCAGGTTATTTTCAAGCTATCGGAAAACCAAAACAGGCTATGTTTTTGACTTTGTCAAGGCAGGTAATTTTTATACCTGCTCTACTCGTTCTACCGCATTATTTCCAGTTGGTGGGTATATTCGTTTCGATTCCGCTATCGGATTTTCTTGCATTTGTTATAACAGCAATATGGTTGCTTGCGGAGCTAAAAAACCTTAATAAAAAACAAGCAATTCTACAAACTCAAAGTCAAACTCTCTGAGATGGAATTGCCCACGGGGAAGTTCTACAGTTGGCAGGCAAGCTTTCCAAACGGTTATTCGGCTAATCCCCTAAACCCTATGCTTATGGGCCTTTCTATGGTAGTTATTGCAACCCATGCATGTTAACGACATTAAGACTTACATAAAATCACCCCCAGTTCCCGGTTCGAAGTCCTTACAAATAAAAGAAACCACAGTAACCCATATTAGTTCTGTGGTCTAGTCCAAGCCTAAATTATCAATTCTGATACCAAAAAAAATAAATTATTTTCAGCTTCGGGCATATGCCCGAAGTTTTTAATTTATAGGGGGGTGGTCATCGATGTGAAAAGTATTACTGTAGCTCACATGCATAGGTTGCAATACCGGATTAAAACGAGACTTTCTTTTAATGCGCTGTTTAGCTAAAATACGTACTAATAGAAAGTTAGGCTATAAATTATCTTGTTTCTCTGTTTTTTCTTGATAGTTATGCAAACCTAACAATAGAAAAGGAATTGCGGTCGCCCTAATACTAATGCTTGGAATAAGAGCCGAAGAAAATACGTAACCTGCACCGTATATGCAATATATTAACATTAAGACAACCAGTATATGGTAAACACATATTAGATATACAATACATTTTCCTGGAGATGTATATAAAACAGCCAAACCAATGCACAGAATCATGTATTCTACCAATTTACCAAGATGAATAAGGTTTCTATACAGATCAAAAAAATCTAGTACAAAACTTACAATAAGCAAGCCTAATAATCCACCGTGAATTGAAAATGCTGGAATAAGAGGTTTTATATTCTCTTTACCCCATTTATGTAATATTAAGCCAATTAATATTGCACTAATAATTGGCGATATAAAGTAAACACCTGAGTAAATTCCTATTACACCAAAGTTTAATTCACTGTTCATAATATATTCTGAAAAAACAACTACTGGCGTAAATAAATCTAATAAAACATATACTAATACATATAATGCAGTACCACACGAGCTCAGCCTGACCCCCACTTCAGTTGTATTGTTTGATTTTTTAGGAATTTCTTCTTGGGAATCAAGGTCTTTAATAAGTTTAGCTCCACATTCACTACAAAAGTTGCCTTGAGGTTTTGCTTCACAACAGGGGCACTTAATAAAACCACCACTTTGCTTAAAAATTTAATACCTCAGTTGAGATGATATAAATCAAAAGTTTTAAATTTGATTTGATAGTTATGTTTATTCTTAACGCTAAAGATTTCTCCTGTGCTCAGTAATCAAAAATTTTGTCGCATTACGTCTGGATTGCAAGCGCTTATTTTATCGCGGGGTTTGTTCATCAGGCTGGGACTAAGAAATTACCTATGGGTATAAAATAAATTATTTTTACTTCGGGTGTATCCGCTCGAAGTTTTTCTTATTTTATAGGGGGTGATGGTCAATGCAGGAGTGTAGTTAATTTGGCTTACTTGCATAGGTTGCGGTAAAAGTGAAATTATTTCAAGGAGGAAATTCATGAGCTTAATAAATAGAACAATGGTCTGTTTTATTATTTCAACATTAATTATTTCCCAATTATTAATTGTTCAAAAATCGGATGCTGTACTAGTGAGGGAAGAAAAGGAGTACCAAATTTATTCCCATGATGTTGCTTTTCGTGATTTGCCAAACTGGACGACTATGAATGAATATGTAGCCCCACAAGGGAAAGTTATTACTGAAATTAATATAGATAGCTATACTGGTGGTTATGATTATGCACAAATTCGTGTTATAACTGATGAAAATACTATCTATGGCCCATTCCAGAGAAATACAGATAGTGGCGCTCTAAATTTAGACTTAGGAACTTCACCAGCTTCTTCAATTGAAGTACAAGCGAGGAATTATGAGGGTGACTATGTATCCTTATATGGTAAACAATATGTAGTATTGTCATATGATGTTGCTACTGAAGCTAATGTCATACAGGCAAGAGATGCAGCAAACGATGCTAAATCCGAATCTACTAAAGCTAAGAATAATGCAGCGAACGCCAAAGTATCAGCTGATGCAGCAAAATCCTCAGCAGATGCGGCCAAGTCTGAAGCAACTACCGCAAAAAATAAAGCCTCCATAGCAGCTAATAGAGTATGGGACAGTGCCGAAAATAAGTCAGCAGCAACCCTATCCAAAGAGGCCCGGGACAAAGCAATTGCCGCATCCGGAGATGCAGACTATATACGTTTATTGCAGCATATGCATGTGAGCTGCAATCAGCTTTCAGTCATACATTGTCAATCACCCCCATAAAAATAGAAAACTTCGAGCGCATGCCCGAAGCTAAAATCTATAGATTTTAAATTTTTAAAACCCAGAGATAAATTTTTATGCCCCACTGCCTGGACCTTGCCGCCAATAAATACTGCTTTACACTTCAGACAAGATATGCACTAAGTTCCATTCTCCCCTGTTGAGTACTCTCTTTACCAATGTGCAGCAACATATATTCTATAAATTTTTAATCCCGTCTATAAAGCTTTTTTCTAGAATAAAGAGGCTTATACAGAAAATATGTAGAATATGACATTTAAGGAGGGAATTACGTTGAAAAAAATTATACTAACTGTTTTTCTTTTATCATTGCTATTTATAACGCCATCATACGCAAAAGGGACATTATACATTAATGATCAAGAAAAAAGTTCGGAGCCTATAATAATAATAAATGGTACCACATACGTACCTGTACGTTTAGTTGCTGAGAATCTTGGGGCACAAGTAAGTTACGATGGTGATGTGCATATCTCAAACGATTCTAATAGTAACCAGTTACGCAGGCCTGAAATAATTGGAAGCGAAAATTTTCGTGTTGTTATGAATAAGGCCCTGAACCTACTCGAAAAGTGGGATTTTTCTCATTATACGATGGTCTGTCAAAATGTAAATTCTATAATGGCTATATCGGACGATGAAGTCGCTTTTATCCGTAAAAACCCGTTAGAGTATTACGAAAAGAGACAAATAAAAATAAACCAAGGCGCCTTTAAAACTTTGGATTTATTTATACCTGAAATTATGGCAAGTGCTATAGTTCATGATTGCACTCACTTTGTGCAATTTCGTTATGGTTATTATGAAACACAGAACAAACAATTGGCTGATGTACAGGCTTATATGAACGAAATAACTACTTTAAGTCTCTTAGGTTCGCCAGAATGGTATATTGATTATGTCTTTACGAAGTTATTTGAAGAAAATCCTGATGTTAATTTAGAGGATAAAAGGCAAGCGGTTTATATTTAAGACCGAACCTTCTTGTTTTATGCTCCTGATTTATTATTACCTTTCCAGTAACCGTTGATTTTATTTATTTTTCTCCTTTTTTGTCATACCTAATAAGCGCAGAGTATTTGGGAGTCTTATCTTGTTCCGGTAACTGCAGCATTTGCATGTAAGCCATATTAACCACCCTCTTGCATTAGCCATCACCCCCCATAAAATGCAGAAAACTTCGGGAGTATACCCGAAGCTAATAACACCTGGATTCTTATTTAAACCCACAAGGTAAGTTTTCAAACTGCCTAGCCCAATGACCAGATCTATCCCGACAATTGTTATACGCAATAAATAAATCCCCAAACCCCTCATTATAAGTATTGATTACATAGGATGTAGGAGATTAGGGGAAGCTAGCCATTAGGCGTAATCAAGATTAAGAAAGCAACCATGTTTTTAGAATGAACATGGCTAGCGGGAATTTTTGTATTTGCCTTACGGAACTTTAAAGAAGGGATGGATAATGGTGGTTCAGATAGGTAATTATCATTTAGGCAGAGCAGAAACTGCAAAACAACCCAAAATGGATGCTGGTGAAATTTTCTTGTTATGGGATATGCTTGTATCTCGCTACGATATAATTGCGAAAACCCAAATACATCAAAATTTCGCTCACGATTATGACCTTAAGACTTTGCTAAGCGTGGGGCTATCAGGTACCCTCGAAAAGCAGGCTACATTGTTAGAAAATGAAATGAATACTCATCGCATACCACTACCAGTAAGAAACCCCAAGAGTGTTAACTTACCTAGCCATAGTGAGGTATTAGACGATGAGTTCATATATAGAGATGTTTTCTTTGGTATACAGGGCTTCTTGGACTATCATGCCCGGGTTATTCGTTCAATAACAACTAATGATAAATTTAGAAAACAACTTATCGATATGGCTATTGAAGAGTTATACCTATTCGATAGGCTTGTTAAATTTGGTAAATTGAAGGGATGGCTTAAAGTTCCACCTATATATCAGTCATCGTAGTTTCGTATTCTATCCAGATACTACCCGTTAGTTTAAGAGGTTGCTGAACATTTTACCTGCAAAGCGCAGCTGTAAGAGTCTTGTTTGTCGCGGCCCAGTTATTGCAGCATATGCATGTGAGCTGTATTCAATTTTAGTCATACATTGTTAATCACCCCCATAAAAATAGAAAACTTCGAGCGCATACCCGAAGCTAAGATGCATAGATTTAATTTTTGAAGCCCAAACAAATTTTTAGGCCTCACTGTCTGGATCTTGACGCCAATAAATGCTGTTTCACTCTTCAGACATGATGCGTAACAAGGAATAATATAATGACACATTAATTATGTGTATGTTGCACAATATGGAGATGTTTCCTATTTCAGTCCATAAAGTTTGTATGAAAAGTAATATGAGAGATTTAATGGAAGAGTCCACCATAAGCCTGCTGTTGATTTGCTTAATCTTTTTCCAATGCTTTTTAGAGAATAAAACTGACTGTTTATCCAATTAAAACCTTCCAATAATTCGTCAGAAGTCATATTTTTAGGTTTAAAAACAACATCTCTTCTCCCATTGTATTTACTCCAATCATAGGTCAATATTCTGCCCTCTTTTTCAAGACGCTTGAATAAAGGAGTACCTGGATATGGGGTAAGCACATTAAAGGTAGCGTTTTGAACTCCAGCAGTTTCAAGAAAATTGATCGTTTTAACTGAATATACTTTTGTCATCTTCGTCGAAGCCGAAGATAATCCCTACTTGTACAGATATCCCATATGAATGGATTCTATTAATAATGTTATAGTAATCTTCAACTTTGTTGAAAGATTTATTGGCATTATCCAGGCTTATTTGAGATACTGACTCCAATCCTAGGAACAGTTGCTTGCAGCCACTTTTTGCTGCTAGTTCCAACAGATCATCATTCCATCCTGCGTGAATACTGGTCTGACTGCTCCACCATTTTCTATTAGGGGTTATCGCCTTGAAAAGTTCTTTGGCATACTGTGGATCAGCTGCAATATTGTCATCCCAGAATACAATGACTTTCCCCTTGAAAGAACCGTATTCTTTTGCAACTTCTGCAACTGGCCTTTTTCTAAAGTTGCTATTATACATTACTGCTAAAGCACAGAACTCACATTTGTTAGGACATCCGCGGGTTGCAAACATAATACCACCAGAATGATCCCTTCTGTGAAATAAATCTTTTTGAGCCATTGGAAGATTAACAAGGGATGAGGGATGTTTTTGTTCATATCTTTTCTTAAACCGTTTATTTTCAAAGTCAGTTAGGAATTCTTTCCATACATCTTCTGCTTCGCCTATAAATATGGCATCTGAATATTTTTCGGCTTCATCAGGTAGCAGTGACACATGTGGGCCACCCATTACCACTGGTATACCTCTTTTTCTAAACTCTGCAGCTATTTTATAAACATAGTTGGCACTCGGAGTATGAAAGGTTATACCGACCAAATCTACTTTTTTATTAAAATCGATCTTTTCCTGACCTTCATCTATATGCTCAACTTCCCAATTAGGTGGGGTTAGTGCTGCCAGATACGGCATTGTAACCTGCTGAAAGTTTATAACCCTCGTTTTTCTGATTTGTCTTATGTCATTGGATGAAGCTGTAATAAGCAATAATTTCATACGGAAACCTCATAGTTAGCAATTTATGTTAACATATACCATATCCTAAAGAAAAGCCTGTCAACTACATCGACGCATTTCCAAACTAATATTCAGTATACCATCTTCTAGACTATGTCGCATTTTACCTAATCTAGACGTGAATCCGGACCTGCCCGCCGGGGAGCTGGCAAACCCTTATAATTTTATTTTTTGACCACCGCCTCGGGGTTCTGTATATTATTTACAATACTTTTAATTGATTTTTTAATATTTCTGTATCTGGTGATTCTAACTTATTTTTATTTTCAAAAATAACTACTTTTTCGGCAGCAGTTCTAATTGCTTTTTCAAGCGTATTTAAACTTACATTTGCAGCGAGTAATATATTTTCGCTATTTAATTGTTCTTTTATAAACTTCAGTTCAACAATATCTTCCTCTTTTTTAACTCCTTTTACATACAAAGGTCCATCCATAAAACGTAATTTAAATTCCGTTCCAACGGATGAATTATTTATCTTAATAACATTTTCCGCCCACCAAGATAATTTTACAGCAGGAAAATCAAACCAACCTTTTTCAGGGAAATAGTCACTCCCTTTTACAATAAAATATATTTCCCCAATTAATGATTTACTCTTATTAATTACAAAGGTTTCTTCCTCTAAATGTATTTCTATATTCATAACCATTCTCTCACCTCAATATTTTGGATAAGCAGTTTCAATAACTTTTGTTTTTGTATTTACCCACAACTCTATGGTCAAGTTACCACTCTTTCCCTGTACTAATAATATTACTTATAAACAATTCATAATTTAAAGATATGGGGATTGGAAAGCCTCTACAAAAAGCCCAGATTTAATAATATTATCTAAATCATCTTGACACTTTAAGTAACTACCAACATACATATAGAAATCATAACCAAAATGCACATACATATAAACATCGTACTTTAGTTTACACCACATATATTCTCGCAAAATCAACCTGCAAACATCTGGGATATTATCAATATCTACTACATGATTTTTTCCTATTGTGTTAAATAGGCAAACCATATTTTCTGATGCATTTTCATCTAATCCTACAGTATCAGTATATTTCTCTAAATCCGTAACTTCTAGATGGGAAATGTCTATACATTTCATAAGTGAAATCACAGCATCGATATATTTATTTTCGACCATTACATATTCGTCGAATGTGAACTCTCTGCCTCCAAAAATCCTTCCTATATCAGAATAGGATGTCCAATTTTTCTTTAAAAAGGCTCCTTCTTCATTTCGATATAGGGGATTATATTTGGTTATTCTCCAACACTCCATTTTAATCACCTATCCTATTTAAATTAGCATCATAGGTTCCCATTCTAGTATTTTTTCTTCCTAGGTTTTTAACAGAATCAGCCATCTTCCAAACACCTCCACTATGTTGATCTACGTCAGTTGTAATATATTTATTTCATTTTTTAAATACAGGTTGACCATGTGAGGTATAGTTTGTTTTTCGGTAACCCAACTTTTGAGCTGCTTCAGTAGCTTCTTTAGAGGTCATTCGAACAGCTTTACCTGTACCCTTAGCTAAAATCTTCCCACCAGGGACCTTGGCCCGCATAAAAATTATACCATTGCCTGCACCAGCTGTAGCCAATACATCTTCTGAAGTTAATTGCCCGTCAGTTAATACATAATAGTTTTCTTCCCCTATGAGGCCTTCAATTACATAGATTTTAGCACCTTTTGGCAGATGCTCTTTTGCTACATTGTAACTCCGTAAGAAATTTCCCCGGTTTATTTGTTTAATGCCGGTTACGAAACCGCTTCCCGCCTGTTGTAAGCCCCTTTGCAGGTCTTCAACTATTGGGCAGGACCATGAGTTTGTTTCTGTACCTCCACTACCATTGTTTGCAGGTGTGTTAACTTTTCTGTACTGCCTGGTTAATTCACTTACCCCTTCAGCAAGGTGTTCCAGCCCTAGCGAGTCCACATATTTGAGCGGGTTATTCAGCACATACGGGTACGGGTTCAATGTCCCGGGCTGGGTCAGGTCTCCCGCCCAGGGGTCCTGCGAGATGAACCGGCCGATGTCCGGCAGGTAGTACCTGGCCTGAGCATAGTATAGTTCCGCGAAGTAGTCGTAGGTGTAGCCGGTATAGGCTATGGCGTTATCCGGGCCGGACCAGTTGGGATCCAGTTTCACCGCACCCAAAGGCCGGCCGAACTCGTCGTAGTAGTAGGCTGATGTTTTGCCGTTTATACCCACCACTTTGGTGGTGGTGCCCAGGTCGTCGTGCAGGTAGAACAGGCTGTCCCACCGCTCTTTGTAGGCTGTATCCGTACCCGGCGGTATCCAGCCGTTGTCGTGGTCATCCAGGGCTAAAAAGTCCTTGCTTATAAGTTCCATACCATTGGTATAACGCTGCACCTGGCTGTGTTCGCCGTAGGAGAGCAGCAGGTTGTCGTATTGCTTGGTGTAGTCAACCACGTAATGCTGGGCCATGTAGTGACGGTTGAATTGCTTTTCCCAGCCTGGTTTTGGATTACCGGCATGTGACGGTGGCATTTACGGGTTAATTTGAGAATCTACACTTGCGTTTTAGACGCATGAGTTTCGATTTTAGGACGTTCTAACTGATATTGATAGGAAATATGGGGGAAAAGAAATACCTTGATTGAGCGACGAGCACTCGATCAAGGTGTTAATGATTACAATTTTTTTATTTCACTCTGCCCCATAGTCCCTTAAATGGAAAATCGGGATGTACCAATCGCCAAATCTGATGGCACTTTTTACATTGATACCATTGTTCTGGGAAACCTGCAAAAGGTTTTTGAACTTCTACCTCGGTTAGGTCACTTGATGTTACCAAATCATCAATATACTTCTGAAATCGTTCAAATTCCGTAATAGACCGAAACTCCTCTATTTCTTCTAACACTTCACATACACAATCTACTTTATCAACCAAGACGAGTCCACCTTATCAATATAAATTTGATTACCTCCACCTACCAAGCCTCGTTGTTCTGCAGCGGCACCTTCATAGATTGTTGTGCTTTTTGGAACCTTGATTGTCGAAACTTGTGTTGCTGTATTTCCCCAGTTTTGATCTAATGCACTATCAATTGTTGTCTGTAACGGACCTTGCGGTTTTGTCCTTGTCCAATAGCTTCCAATTTCTCCTGCTTTACCCCCGTAAGCTCGATACAGTGTTAGTTCCTCTTGGGTTACTATTTTAGTATAAGTGGAGCTTCGGAAAGTTTTTGCAATACTTGTCCACTTGCACATAATTACCTACACAATCATGGTGTGTTTTTTCATAATTAAACAACCAAATCTATTTATCCCCCCTCAGCAAAATGCTAAAATTTTAGCAAATTGTTTGGGGGGATTTTTATTG
>VENG01000030.1 GCA_009711705.1 Bacillota bacterium | reverse complement strand
GTTGAGGCTTTAGCACCATAATCACCCATTTATGTATTATTTTATCTCTATTATATCATAAAAAGAGACGCAATCCACAGACATCTGTGGAATTGCGCCTATATATTTGGGGTTTTTCAGTGGCCTCGTATTCCTTTGGGGTCTTTTTATTTTGACGAGATTAATGGGATTAAGCGGGATTTTGTTTTTGCGCGTTTGCGTTATCCTCAGCGTATATAAGCCAACCTGCACTATGTTAAGTACTTATCCTATAATGAACTAAAATAATAAATCTATATAAATAGAACCACAAAAAAACTTACCTGCCCAAAAATAAAGCCATTGATTCAAAGCCCCCGTAATCCAACAATCCCATAAATCCCGTTAATCCCGTCGAAAAAAAGGTCTTATCTTTTAATCTTTTAAATCGTAGACACGGACAACTTCCTGATTTAGCAAAGGCATCAATCTAAAGCCAGCCAAACTTACCTATCCTGCAAATCCTGTAATCCTGTCAAAAAGCCTTTAATCTTTTAAATCTTTAAACCTTAGACAGGATTACAGGATAAAACACGATAAAAACCTTGGGTATTTCTTTGGGGTCTTATATTTTGATGGGATTAACGGGATCAAACGGGATTTTGTTATTGCGCATTTATGAGACTTATCGTATTTAAACTAATCCACTTTGTGTCAAAGTTGGAAAGGGTAAAATTAGCACCCACTCATTCCAATTTATTCAACGTTTTCCTAACCAACTAACTTACCTATCCTGCAAATCCTGTAATCCCGTCAAAAAGCCCTTTATCTTTTAATCCTTAAATTATATAATTCTTTTCTTCTCATACTATGCAGGACGATACCCGGAAGTTTTACCATTATCATGTAAATAAATAGTAATCACATGTGCTGCTTGTAATTCAAGTTTGTGGGTAACATAAACCCATACCAAATTTATCATTGTATTTTTATTCATAGGATTGTATAATTATCACATTCGTTAGTTACAGTAAAGTGGAGGTGATGACCCTTGGTTAAAGTTGGAATTATCGGTGCCACCGGGTATGCAGGCTCTGAGCTGGTAAAGATTATCCACGCCCACCCGAAGGCGCAGTTGAAGGTTTTAACTACTAAGAGCTATGCAGGGAAACCCTTTTGGGAGGTTTACCCGTACCTGTATAAATATATTGATCTAACCTGTGAAGAACTGGACCTGCCGGCGTTAGTGGAACAAGTAGACGTAGTATTTACCGCGCTCCCCCACGGCCATGCTATGCCTGTGGGAGCCGAAGTTATCCGGCAGGGTAAGAAGCTTATAGATTTAGGAGCTGATTTCAGGTTTAAGGATTATAATCAATATGAAAAATGGTATCAGGTGGAACATACGGCAAGGGAACTACTTGAGCAAACAGTATACGGCCTGCCGGAGCTGTATCGGGAAAAAATAAAAAGGGCATCCATCATTGGTAATCCGGGGTGCTATCCCACCAGTGCCATTTTGGGGCTGGCACCACTGGTATCAGAACGTTTATTGGATCCGGACACTCTGATTATCGATAGCAAATCCGGTGTTTCCGGTGCGGGCAGAAGCCCTTCCGTGGGGACATTGTATTGTGAAGTTAATGAAAATATAAGGGCTTATAACATAGGTCTGCACAGGCATACGCCTGAGATCGAGCAAGAATTAAGTGCTGTATTTGGGCAGGCTATAAAACTATCTTTTACGCCCCACCTGACGCCTATGAACCGGGGTATTTTAAGTACCATGTACGGCAAACTGAATCGGGAAATGGATACCGGTGCCCTACGTGAACTGTATGATACTTATTATGAAACTGAGCCCTTTGTGCGTGTGCTGCCGCCCGGGATGCTGCCGCAGACCAAGGCGGTGACAGGTTCCAACTGCTGCGATGTGGCGGTAACTGCTGATCCCCGTACCGGTAGAGTGGTAGTAACTTCGGCCATAGACAACCTGATCAAGGGGGCGTCGGGGCAGGCAGTACAAAACATGAACATAATTTATGGTTTTGATGAAGCGGCAGGTATAGACAGCCCGGGTATGTACCCGTAAGTAATGTAAAACCTTGATGTGGAGTGATAATCTTGAATGATATGCAAGAGAAAATAAAAGAGGTTGCCGGCGGCATTACGGCAGCCAGGGGCTATTTGGCTGCAGGGATACGGAGCGGGTGCAAAAACGGCAAGCGTGATTTAGCCCTTTTATATTCCCAACATCCGGCTACTGCGGCCGGGGTGTTTACGCAAAATAAAGTAAAGGCCCATCCGTTGCTTCTAACCCGGGAGCGGGTGGCCAAGGGAAGCGCCCGGGCGGTTGTCATCAACTCCGGTAACGCCAATGCCTGCAATGGTAGTGGCGGGATGGAAGATGCTCGGAAAATGACGGCCGAGGTAAGCCGGCTGATGGGTATGGAAGAAGAAAGTGTGGTGGTTGCCTCCACCGGTGTTATCGGGCAGCCTATGCCCATGGATAAAATTATTCCGGGCATAGAAGTAGCAGTGAGTGAACTTAATGCCGATGGCGGGGCGGATGCAGCCGAAGCTATTATGACCACTGACACGGTGATCAAAGAGACAGCAGTGGCCGTAGAAATGGGAGGAGTCCGGGTAACCATCGGCGGAATGGCCAAGGGCTCGGGAATGATACACCCCAATATGGCCACCATGCTGGGTTTCATCACTACCGATGCCGTGGTTTCACCCAAGGCGTTAAAGGCGGCCCTTGGTTATGCGGTGGAAAGAAGTTTTAACATGATCACCGTAGATGGGGACACCAGTACCAATGACATGGTTTTAGTGATGGCCAATGGAGCTGCGGGTGGTCCGGAGTTGAGTACAGACAGTAAAGAATTTATAGTGTTCCAAAAAGCACTGTTAGAGGTTTGCAACCGGCTGGCCAAGATGGTGGCAAGGGATGGTGAAGGGGCAACCAAGCTTCTGGAAGTTAAAGTAAGCAATGCCGGTACAGAAGAGGATGCCCGTCTGGCGGCCAAAGCCGTGGCCTCTTCCAGCCTGGTTAAATCGGCGATATTTGGCAGAGATGCAAACTGGGGGCGTATTCTTTGTGCGGTGGGCTACTCCGGGGCAGAGTTTGACCCGCAGAAAGTTGATATTTTCATTGGCGCAGAGCAGGTGGCCCGTGCAGGGGGAGCACTTAACTTCAGTGAAGAGAATGCCCTGCAAATATTAGCCGCCGATGAGGTGGTTATTGCGGTGGATATGAAAACCGGGCGGTTTGGGGCCACGGCCTGGGGCTGCGACCTTACGTACGACTACGTTAAGATCAATGCCGATTACCGCACGTAAGACAGGGGGAGAGTAAAGTGCTGAGCGCGCAGGAAAAAGCTTCTATCCTGGTGGAAGCATTACCTTATATAAAGAAATTTTATGGTAAAACCGTGGTCATTAAATACGGCGGAAACGCCATGATAAATTGTGATTTGAAAAAGGCAGTACTTACCGATATAGTCTTAATGAAGTATGTAGGGATGCATCCGGTGATAGTACACGGCGGAGGGCCGGGAATAACCGGGATGCTCAAGCGTGTGGGCAAGAAAAGCGAATTTGTGGGGGGCCTGAGGGTTACCGATGAGGATACCATGGATATTGTGGAAATGGTACTGGTCGGTAAAATCAATAAGGAAATTGTAGGTATGCTCAACAATATTGGCGGCAAGGCAGTTGGCCTTTCCGGTAAGGACGCCGATCTGCTGATGGCCCGCAAAAAGTTCGGCCGGGTGCCGGCAGAAAGCGGAGAGGTGGAGACGGTAGATATTGGGCGCGTGGGCGAAATAGACCGGGTAAACCCGCAGATAATCTCCACCGTTATCCGAGAAGGTTACATACCTGTTGTGGCACCGGTTGCTGCGGGTGAAGGCGGTGACAGCTACAATGTTAATGCCGACAGTGCCGCCGGGGCCCTGGCAGAAGCTTTAAATGCTGATAAACTAATTATACTCACCGATGTGGAGGGTATACTGGCAGATAAAGACGACAGCAATTCGCTGCTTTCCACCATTGGTGTAAACGAAGTTCCTGCATTAATAAACAGTGGTGTAATTGAAGGTGGCATGATTCCCAAGGTAGAGTGTTGTGTTTCTGCCGTCAGAAGCGGGGTAAAGACTACGCATATATTGGATGGCCGGGTTCCCCATTCTATTTTACTGGAGATATTTACCGACAGAGGTATAGGTACCATGGTAGAATAGCATATTGGTTTTTGGAGGAGGGTTTTTGGTGAGTACCCAAGAAATAATGGAATTAACGGAAAAATATATAATGAAAACATACGGCCGCCTGCCGCTGGCCCTGGTAAAAGGGCAAGGTTCGCGGGTGTGGGATGCCGAGGGTAATGAATACCTGGATTTTGTGGGGGGCCTGGCGGTAGATTCTCTGGGGCACTGCCATCCTGCCGTGGTGGATGCTGTCACTGAGCAGGCGCGTACCCTGATGCATGTAAGTAACCTTTATCATATTGAACCCCAAGCTCACCTGGCACGCCTTTTAGTGGAAAACTCTTGCTGTGGCAAGGCCTTTTTCTGTAACAGCGGTGCCGAGGCCAATGAGGCGGCCATCAAGCTGGCGCGCAAATATGCCAAGTTTAAAAGGGGTCAGGATAAGTTCGAAATAATAACCGCGCTTAAGTCATTCCACGGTCGTACCCTGGCTACCATTACAGCTACGGGGCAGGCAAAATTCCAACAGGGGTTTGAACCACTGCCCGAGGGATTTAAATATGTGCCCTTCAATGACCTGGCCGCGCTGGAAGAGGCTATAGGTCCCCATACCTGTGCCGTAATGCTGGAGCCTGTGCAGGGAGAGGGCGGAGTAAATGCAGCTCATCAATCCTACCTGGAAGGTGTAAAAGAAATATGTGACCAAAAGGGGCTGCTGCTCATTTTTGATGAGGTGCAGTGCGGGCTGGGCCGTACCGGTAAGTTATTCGCCTACCAACAATATGGCGTGGAGCCGCACATTATTACCCTGGCCAAGGCTTTGGGTGGAGGCTTTCCCATTGGTGCTATGCTAGCCCAAGATGAAGTGGCCCAAGCATTTCAGCCCGGGGATCACGCATCCACCTTCGGGGGCAATCCACTGGCCTGTGCTGCCGGTGTGGCAGTGATGGAGACCATGCTGGAAGAAGGATTCATGGCCAAGGTAAATGCTGCCGGCCTTTACTTTAAGAAATGGCTTGATGTGCTAGCCGGTAAGTACAATTTCGTCAAAGAAGTAAGGGGAATGGGCTTCCTGCTGGGGATGGAGTTGACCATTGAGGGCACGGGCATTGTTTCTAAATGCCAGGAAAAGGGTTTGCTCATTAATTGTGTAAACGGTAACACCTTGCGCTTTATCCCCCCCCTCAACGTAGAACGTGCCCAAATAGACCGCGCGGTGGAAATACTGGACGGCGTTTTGAGTAAAGAATAAAAAAGGGGGACTGTCCCCTTTTTGAAAGGGTGAAATTATGCCGTTATTACAAGGCAATTTAAAAGGACGGGATTTACTGTCCCTGAAAGATTATACTCCGGAAGAAATAAATCAGATATTAAATTTGGCGGATGAACTAAAATCATCCCACAAGGAAGGCAATCAATCATCGCTGCTGCAGGGAAAAACATTGGGTATGATTTTCCAGAAACCATCAACACGTACCCGGGTGAGCTTTGAAGTAGCCATGTTTCAATTGGGGGGGCACGGGCTTCATCTCAGTGCCGCTGACCTGCAGTTAGGACGCGGGGAAACCATTTCTGATACCGGCAAGGTTTTAAGCCGCTATCTGGACGGTCTCATGATTCGCACCTTTGCCCAGAAGGATGTGGAAGAACTGGCGCAAAGTGCTGACATCCCGGTTATCAATGGTCTTACTGACCTTTTGCACCCGTGCCAAATTTTGGCTGACCTGCAGACAGTGCGGGAGCATAAGGGAGAATTAAAGGGACTGAAACTTACCTACCTGGGAGACGGTAATAACGTCTGTCATTCTTTGTTATACGGCTGTGCCAAAATGGGTATGCATATCAGCGTTGCTTCGCCGCAAAATTACCTGCCGGCACCGCACATAGTGGAAGATGCAAGCAGTATGGCATCTGAAACCGGTGGCAGCGTGGCCATATTGTTGAGTCCGCTGGAGGCCGTGCAGGATGCAGACGTGGTGGTAACCGATGTCTGGGCCAGTATGGGGCAGGAAGCTGAACAAAAGGAGCGTCTTCAAACCTTTGCCCCTTACCAGGTAAACACTGACCTGATCAAACGGGCCAAACCTGATTATATCTTTATGCACTGCCTGCCGGCCCACCGGGGCGAGGAAGTTTCAGCGGAAATAATTGACGGGCCTCATGCCGTGGTTTTGGATGAGGCAGAAAACCGGCTGCATGCACAAAAAGCAGTTCTGGCACTGTTAATGGGCCATTAATTAAAATCGTTACACCTAAATAATGGAAATTAATGTGGCAAAGGAGCGGTTAAAGTGAAAAAAGTGGTATTGGCCTATTCCGGAGGCCTGGATACATCCATCATCATACCCTGGTTAAAGGAAAAATACGGCTATGAGGTTATTGCCATGGCCGCGGACCTGGGCCAGGGGGAGGAACTGGAGCCCCTGGAGGAAAAGGCCGTAAACAGCGGCGCGCAAAAGATATATATAGAAGATGTGCGCCGCGAATTCGTGGAAGAATACATATTCCCCACCTTAAAGGCCGGGGCTGTTTACGAGGGTAAGTACCTTTTAGGCACTTCCATGGCCAGACCCTTAATTGCCAAGAAGTTGGTTGAAATAGCTGCCAAGGAAGGTGCAGAGGCCATAGCCCACGGTGCCACCGGCAAGGGTAATGACCAGGTACGCTTTGAGCTGGGTGTGAAAGCCCTGGCGCCGGAACTGAAAATTGTTGCTCCCTGGCGGGAGTGGGATATTCGCTCCAGGGATGATGCCATAGATTATGCCCAGGAAAGGGGCATCCCGGTACCGGTAACCAAGGACCGTCCTTACAGCATGGATCGCAACCTGTGGCACCTAAGCCACGAGGGCGGGGACCTGGAAGATCCCGGCAAGGAGCCGCCGGAGGATGTGTTGCTACTGACGGTTTCCCCGGAAAAGGCACCTGATGTACCCACCTATGTAGAACTGTCCTTCGAACAGGGAGTCCCCCGCCGCCTTAACGGCGAGGAAATAGACCCTGTGACGCTACTGGAAAAATTGAACGCTCTTGGCGGGGCCAACGGCGTGGGCGTAGTGGATATGGTGGAAAATCGCCTGGTGGGCATGAAATCCAGGGGCGTATATGAAACTCCCGGCGGCACCATACTGTATCTTGCTCACCGGGAACTGGAACTCTTGACCCTGGACCGTAATACACTGCACTTTAAAGAACAGCTGTCCACCCGTTATGCAGAGCTGGTATATGACGGTGTATGGTTCTCGCCCCTGCGCGAGGCCATGGACGCCTTCGTGGATAAAACCCAGCGCACTGTTACCGGCACGGTACGCATGAAGCTCTACAAGGGCAACTGCACACCCGCCGGGGTGACATCGCCATATTCCCTGTACGACGAAGAGCTGGCCACCTTTAACGAAGATGAGGTCTACAGCCAGGCCGATGCCGAAGGATTTATCAATCTTTTCGGGCTGCCCTTAAAAGTGCAGGCGATAATGGAAAAGAAAACCGGACTGAAGTAGAAAAGACTAGGTAAAAAGGTGCACCAATAAGAAGGGTAGACTTCATGGTATTGACAATATTCCATGAATGGTTTACCCTTCTTTTTTTTATAATAATTTTTTGCATAAATCGTCACTATACAGCTTATGTTCTGGACGAATCTATAGAAGAATACTAGACCAAAGGAGAAAACAATGGAAAAAAAGCACACCGAAAACAATTTCTCATTTGGTGAGACTTTAAGGCCATCAAACATAATGCGTAATGTTCATGCTGTTTTTCCTGCATTTTCCATGTTGGCAGGAATGCAACTTGATGTCTTTACGCCTCTCAAAGACGGCCCCATGGAAGCGAGAACCCTTGCAGTTGCTTTAGATGTTCAAGAAGATAAACTTAGCCCTCTTCTTAATTTACTTGTGGTGGCTGGTTTACTAGAGGTGAAAAACAATAGATTTTCTAATACTCCCGAAGCCGATAAATTTCTGGTTCGCGGGCGTCCAGATTACATTGGCGAAATGAGCAGGTTTTATAACATGCTTTGGCAAACCAGCCTGAATACGGCTGAAAGTATTCGAACGGGAAAACCACAGGCAAAAATCGATTATCATACCTTGCCGGATGAAGAATTGTTGAAATTTTTCCGAAAACAGATTCACAGCAGTCTCAGGGGCGGAAAGGAGATAGCGAAAAAATTGGATTTATCAAAATTTGAAAGGCTTCTTGATGCCGGAATGGTACAGGGGGGGTATCAATTGCCATTTGTAATAAATACCCTCAACTCAAAGCAACTGTTGTAGATTTGCCGAAGGTGGCGCAATTGGCCGAACGTTTCATAGAGGAAGCCGGCATGTCCTGCAGAATTAGTGTATCTGCAACCGATCTCTGTTCTGATTCCCCCGAAGGCAAATATGACGTTGCAATTCTTCGGGCTGTTATTCAAACACTTTCGAAGGAACAGGCGCAGATGTTTTTGAGGGGTATCAGTCAATCCATGGTGCAGGGAGGCCGGATTTTTATCTTCGGAAGCGTTTTAGAAAATTCCTGCCTGGCACCTCCGGCATCACTGGCTTTTGGTCTAGCTTTCTTGAATGTGTACGATCATGGGAAGGCCTATACTGAACAAGAGCATCGGGAAATGCTCACAAATGCAGGATTTGCGGATATTGCCGTAGAACATGACGTCCTTGTTGACGGTATGGGTATGGTCAGTGCAAAAAAAATATGATTTGTATACAAATGGACTTGCATTCAACTACGAAAAGTTAATGCAAAATAGTGTTCGTTTTCTAATCGGCACACAGGTTTAAACAGTCATTGTTGAAGGATAAAGGGCATATAGATGCAGCAATTACCCTGTTACCGCGTAATGTAACGTAATCTTTCATGTAAATTCCAAAACTTTCAGTTTTACTTTTGTATAATTTGAAAACATGGTATAGAATACACGTTAAATATGGAAAAAAGGGGATATGTTTAATGAAGGTTCTTCTTGTGTATCCCAAATATCCGGAAAGTTTTTGGAGCTTTCACTACGCGCTAAAATTTATTGGTAAAAAATCTGCGCACCCGCCCTTGGGATTATTGACAGTAGCATCTTTGCTGCCGGATGAATGGGAAGTAAAATTGGTAGACCTTAATGTCGGGATATTAAGGGATGAGGATATTAAATGGGCCGACTATGTATTTCTCAGTGCCATGGTGATACAGCGAAATTCCGTGCAGGATGTGATTAAGCGCTGTCATAGTGCGGGAGTAAAAATTGTGGCCGGGGGGCCTCTCTTTACCATGGAGCCCGACGAGTTTGACGAAGCCAATCACCTTATCCTCAATGAGGCAGAGGTTACTCTACCCGATTTTCTGTCCGATTTAGTCAGGGGTGTGCCCAAACATATATATACTCGCCAAAAAAAGCCCCGGCTGCAGAATACACCTGTACCCAAATGGGATCTTATTAACATGAATGACTATGCAGTTATGACTGTGCAGTACTCCCGGGGATGTCCTTTTGATTGTGAATTCTGTGATATAACTGCTCTTTTTGGGCGCCGGCCGCGTTTGAAGCCGGTGGATCAGATGCTGGCTGAACTTAACTCCATTTACCGGCGCGGCTGGCGGGGCAGTGTTTTTGTTGTGGATGATAACTTTATTGGCAACAAATCAATATTGAAAAAAGAGGTTCTTCCTGCCATCATCAGCTGGATGGAAGATCACAAGCATCCCTTTTGGTTTACCACCGAGGCTTCCATTAACCTGGCTGATGATGAGGAACTGATGGACATGATGAAAAGAGCGGGGTTCATACACGTCTTCGTGGGGATTGAGACACCTGATGAAGAAAGTCTTAATGAGTGTAATAAATTTGCCAATATGAACCGGAATCTAGTCTCCTGCGTAAAAAAAATACAAAATTACGGTATGCAGGTCAGCGGAGGGTTCATAGTGGGGTTTGATAGCGACACTCCTTCCATCTTTGAGAGACAGATTAAATTCATCCAGGAAAGCGGCATTGTTACAGCTATGGTGGGGCTTTTGAATGCACCCAAGGGTACCAGACTTTACGAGCGGCTGCAAAAGGAAAACCGCCTTTTATCCCAACATTTCTCCGGTAATAACACCGATTACTCCTTAAATTTTATTCCCAAGATGAATAGGCAAACACTTGTCGACGGCTACAGAAATGTTGTCGAAACAATCTATGATCCCGCCCGCTATTACGAACGCATGCTGGAATTTTTTAAAGAGTTTAACCCTGCCCGGCGCTACAGACCAAAAATGTTCCGGCTGTGTTATCTAAAGGCTTTTTTAAAGGCCATGCTTTACCTGGGGATAATTGAAAAAGGACGCCATCATTACTGGAAAATGCTTATCAAAACACTGACCAAATATCCTCGCTGCTTACCCGATGCTATGACCTTTGCCGTGTACGGTTTACATTTCCGCAAAATCTTCGGCATTGGCCGTTAATAAGTTGGGGGTCAGGCCCCCAACTTATTAACTTATTCCCGAGAGGTTGAACACTAATGGGAGGTGATTTTAGTTTGTGAACAATGCTAGGTATAATTAGGCCAAAGGAAATCCCACTTATAGAAGTGGGAGTCTTAAGAAGTAGATAAATTGAAGAGGTGTTCTATTGTCAGTTATTGAGCCGCTCCCAGGAGATTTAAAATCTGGGGCTTTTTTAAATAGAATAAACAGATTTGTGGCCAAGGTGCTGGTTGATAACAAGGAAGAGCTAGCCCATGTTCCCAGCTCTGGGCGTATGCATGAGCTGCTAACCCCCGGTGCAGCTGTATTCCTTGTCCCAAGTAGGGGTGCAGGAAGGAAGACCCGCTACAGCCTGTGCTTGGTTTGTTTTAGGAATACATTAGTATCCATTGATTCACTGCTTCCTAATCGGCTTGTAAAGTCTGCTTTTGCAAAGGGCTTATTGCCGGAATTCGCTCAATATACCAAAGTGCGGCCGGAATCTAATTATAATCACAGCCGTTTTGACTTCTTTTTGGGCGGCTACAGGGAGAGTTGCTTTGTTGAGGTTAAATCCGTTACTCTGGTGGAGAATGGCATGGCTATGTTTCCCGATGCCCCCTCGTTGCGAGCTGTAAAACATTTAAAAGAGCTTAAAGACGCCCGGGAAAACGGGTTTAATGCTGCGGTAATTTTTGTTATACAACGGGATGACGGGGATTGTTTTATCCCAAATAAAGAAAGGGATGAGGCTTTTGCCTCAGCTTTAAAACAGGCAGTCTCTGCAGGTGTAGGCATATATGCCTACACCTGCAGAGTATCTCTGGAAGAGGTGGAGTTGGGTAGCAAAGTGCCGGTTTACATTTAAATTTTGGGGGTTAAATTTACAACTTATTAAATATAATGTAGCTTTTTATTCACTCAAGACTGGCCCTTGTAATAATAGTTTCAGCCACTTCTTCAGCGCTGCTGAAGGGAAAATCCCCGGCTGTTAAGAGTTTTCCGGCCTCACCTGCGGTAACCTCAAGGTCCCCGGCTTTGCAAGTGGTTTTCGCTCCCTGGGGGAAAGCGGCCAGCAAGTCTTCCGGAGTGGCTATGGGGAAACTTGCTCCTTTAAGGGCTCCGACAATCTGTTTTTTAATGGTTTCGCTTACTGACATAAAAGTAATACCTCCTTAAATTATTTTAAAGCTAAAAGCTTTAGCATTATAATACTTGTAATAGAAATGAAAATAAGTAAACTGTTTTACAAGAAAAATGGGATTTTAAATTTTAAAGTGGTAAATGAATAATTTACTCCAGATGAAAAGGGTGAACGGTAAAAATTGTTGCCACAAAAAAGTTGCCACTTATTTGTGGCAACTTACAAATTCTCTCACTTGGATGCCGGTTTATATAAAATAATGCCTTGCCGTTGTAAGTATTCCAGGGATTCCTGCAGTTCCGTATGGTTGACACCTGTCAAATTGGCCAATTTTTGACAAGAAATGCCGGTTAAATCCAAAACGCCGTCCTCATCCTCACACAGAAATAGATTCAAAAGCATCTTAACGGTTCTCCCAAGGGGAGTATCAGCTTTTATTTCAAATAGTAAATCCTGCATCAGGTTTACCCTGCTGACCAATTTTTTAATTTGGGTGTTTACTTCTTCATCCCGGTTGAGCCCGGGATAATGAATTTTTTTTTGAGTCATACTGGCAGCCCCGCTACACCACTTCCATGGTACCGGTGAGTTTCTCCGGGCTTAAAAGGATTAACTGATGTCCCCTGGTATCAATGGCCCCCGCTTGTTTCAAGTCGCCCAGAACATTGGTTACCATGACCCGAGAGGCGTTAACCAAAGAGGCCATATCCTGGTGGGTAAGGTCAATATCGATAATGGTTCCCCGGGGAGAAGGTTTTCCGTATTCACCGGCCAATCTCAGCAGCATAGCCGAAATTCTACCTTTCACATCATGAAAGGCAATGCTGGCTACCTTATCGGTGTAATTATTTAACTTACCTCCCAGCAATTGAATTATTTTCAGGGCAGTTTGTGGGTTTTGCAGCAAGATGGAAAAGTGTTCTTTATTACAGGAGCAGATGAAGGTGTCCTCCATGGCCTGTGCATTCATGGTATGGAGAGCATTTTCCTCAAAAAAAGTATTTTCTCCGAAAACATCGTCCTCTTTGAGAATATCCAGGGTAATTTCCTTGCCACCTTCTGAAACTTTAAATAGTCTGACCCGGCCATACTTGATCAGGTAAATAGTACGGGCTGGATCTTCTTCTTTGAAAATAATTTCATTTTTACGGTAGACCTTTTTACCAGCCAGCACCCCTATTTTTTCCCGTTCCGAAATATCAAGGGTGGCAAACAGGGTTAGTTCTTTCATGCATTTAATTTTTGGCATTAATTTTTTCACCCACTCAAAAGTTGTTTTAACAACTTGCGTAAATTATCAAGGTCAACCTGTATAGGTTCCACTGGCACCTGAGCGTAGTCAAAGAATGCAAGCAGATTCATTTCATCAACGGGTGTAATTCCAGTGTCCAAAAGCAATATACGATCATAATAACCAAAATTTTGCCTGGCATCAACCGCGTCCCAACCCAGCCCTTCCATAAAGATATGGCGCCAGTTTTCCAGCCACCCGCTGGTGAGGTAAAAAGTTTTGGCTTCGGCGTCCATCTCCGCCATTTTTTCTCCCAGAAGCATTTCGATACAGCTTTTGGCCTGCATTACCCGCCCGCCGTGTTCCGCAACCAATTGTTCCATTTCCGGGTGACATTGAGTCCCTATGATTAAGGGAATACCGTTTCCACCCATCCCGTGTAAATTTTTAGTTACAGACTGGGCCAGTTTATCGAAGTCCACGTGTAAGGCTGCTTCAATGTAAGTAATATCTACATTCTGTTTCTCCAAAAGGTGTTCCAGTTCGTGCCGCAGTATACCACAGCATAATATTTTTTTTCCGGACAAACTGTTTCACTCCCTGCCATTTTTGTTATATCATAAAAAATATACAGATAATGGTGCAGTAAAACAGTTTACATTATATTGGATTGTTTATCTTAAATAAACTATTTAAAATAGAAAACCATCGCCTTTGTTAAAAGGTTAGTCTGCTTTTGCAAGGGTCTGTTGCTGGAGTGCGCTCAATAATTCGGGAATACGGACGGAGTATAACTATAACCACAGCCGTTTTGACTTCTTTTTGAGTGGTTACGGGGAGAGTATCTCTGGAAAGGGTGGAGTTGGGTAGTAAGGTGCCGGTCTGGGGCCGCCTCCCAGCTTATAAACTTATTCCAGGGAGGCGGCGTCACTTTACCGACATCGCACAAATGAAACCTCCGTCGGTACGCCCGGCCTTGACGGCCTCGGCTTCTAGCTTTAGGGCCTCTTGCTCTCTGCTGAAATCAAAATCCGGCGGTATAAACAACACTGCCCGGGTTTGTACTTTCCTACCCGGCATGGCATTCTGCAGTTCCTTCAGGCTATATAACCTGGCACGGGTGAAGGTAAATACACTCTCCGGGTCTTTTCTTGCCTTTTCCGCGTAAAAGTGACCCCAGACGCTGTTTTTGCCCACCACACCCACTACCAGCTTACCACTCGGCTTTAAGAACCGGAGCAACTCCTTTAGCAAGGACAGATTGGGGACAAATTCCAAAGCAGATACAGAAATCACACCGTCAAAGGAAGCATCCCGGAAGGGTAATTGCCGGGCATCGCCCTGTAGAAATTCAACCTCGACCCCCTGAACCTTTGCAGTGGCACGAGCCCTGTCCAACTTGGCCGTTGAGATGTCTATCCCTGTAACCAGTAAACCATCCTTGGCCAGGGCCAGGGAATAATTGCCGGTACCACAGCCCACATCCAGTACGCTCATACCGGCCCGGGGCTCAAGGTAAGAAAGAATAGCTTCTTTTTCAATGTGGTCCACCAGGTGCCCTGCTGTGGTTTTGTACCAGTCATCTAGGTTGAACACTCCCTGGTTGAATGGCGATGGGGGTGTTATTTTTCATTATGCGCGGCCTGTTATTCCAGTATAAGAAAAAAGGTGCTCCGGGGATAGGTATTGAAACTTTTAATGGAGTAATCTCGTCTTAATTGTAATGACACTAATGAAGGGAGAAAGGAAATGAAGAGAACCGTTATGATGATTTTAGTATTGGTTTCACTGCTGCTGGTGACCAATGTAGCCTTTGCCGCGGCACCGGGCTTTAAGCTGGGCAATGAAGTGCTGATGGAAAATAGGGACTATCACAAATTGATAGAGGGCAAAAGGGTTGGTCTTATCACTAACCAGAGCGGTATAAACAGTAAGGGAGAAAGTACCATAGATGTGCTCCTCGGTGACAGTACAACCAAATTGGTGGCCCTTTACGGCCCGGAGCATGGCCTGGACGGAACCACTCCGGCGGGGAAATACGTGTCGTCTTATATGCACCCGGATTTGGGTATCCCGGTTTTTAGCCTATACGGGCCCAACCGTATGCCTACTAAAGAAATGCTTGCAGGTGTGGACGTACTGATTTTTGACGTACAGGATATAGGGGCCAGGACTTACACCTATAAATCAACACTAAATTATTGCATGGTGGCGGCCCAGAAGTATAATAAACCCATTATTGTTCTAGACCGGCCCAATCCAGTGGGCGGGGCGATTGTGGAGGGCCCGGTGCTGGAAGATCGCTTCAAATCCTTTGTTGGTATCGACAATATGCCCATGGCTCACGGCATGACCGCCGGTGAATTGGCCAAATTCTTTAACCGGAAAATAGGTGCGGACCTTACTGTGGTACCTATGGAAGGGTACGGGCGCGAAATGATTTACCAGGACACGGGGCTGGAATGGAAGGCCACCTCACCCAACATTCCCAACCTAAAGTCGGTTTTCGGTTATATGGCTACCGGGCTGGGGGAAGGAACTGGCATCCGCCAGAGAGATCAATTCCAGTGGATAGGCGGAAGGGGTATTGATTCCTGGAGATATGCCGAGCTTCTTAACCGTGCGGGTCTATCCGGGGTGAATTTTATAGCCGATCCAAGAGGAGAAGAAGGTGGAGTAAAACTACAAATTACTGATTACCATCAGTTTAACCCTGCCAAAAGCGGCATTTATGCCCTGGCCTATGCCCGTCAATTAACTGGTTTTAATGTGCCCAAGAGTGGTAATAGTGTGGTAATGTTCGATAAGGTGATGGGTACCGATAAATTTGGCCGATATCTTGAGGAATGGCTCTCTCCTCAGGAAATCGAGGCCAGGTATACCCCGGCTTTGGAAGAATTTAAAAAGTTACGGGACCAGTATTTGATTTACGGGTACAATCCAGGGGAACCGGCCGGTGGGGCTCAAATAAAGGTGCTGGTGGATGGAGAACAGGTGAAGTTCGATGCTGCCCCGTACATTGATGCTTCCGATCGGACTATGGTTCCTTTAAGAGCCATCCTGGAAGCTTTGGGTGCCAGAGTGGATTATGACAGTGATGCCAGAGATATTACTGTCACCAGACAGGGCAAAACCGTACACTTTGCTCTTAATAGTAGTGTGGCTGAGGTGAACGGTGATTCTAGAATAATGGATACCACGCCGGTGATTAAAAACAGCCGCACCATGGTGCCCCTGCGCTACCTGGGAGAGTTTTTCGATTGCAGCGTGGTCTGGAAGCCCAGCCTGCGGGCAGTTGAAATTACAACCGGTTAGTGAATATAAGTTGGGGGTCAGGCCCCCAACTTATTAACTTATTCTCGAGTAGGAGAGGAAGTGTATATGAAAAAAAGGGACAGTATTTTCCTGTTGCTGATTCTTTTTCTTATAATGGTCGGGCTCTTTTATGGTACAGGTGCCGAAACGCGGGAGTTGTTGATATTTACTATTTCCTCTGCGTTACTGGCGATATCATTTTTTTTAATCAGGTATTATTACTTAACGGATAAGAACTCTTTAAAGCAGCGGGTTATTTCTATCTGTATATCCTTTGTCCTGATAACATTATTTTACATAGTGGTGAGGGAATTTGCCGGGTTTTCGCTCAATTATTCTACTATAATCCTATTCACTATTTCTTTACTGATTTTCACCCTGTGGGAGCAGTTAGATTTAACATTATTGGAAAAAGGGATTCTGGTATTAACCCTGGTTACCATTCTTGCGGTAAGGGCTTATGATGTTACCACGACAACTCCTGCCAACTCCATCCAGCTTTACCGCTCGGAGTTGAGGGGCGAGACCAGTTATGAAAAGGTGCAGGATATTCTGGTGGACGATTTTCGAGGGGAGTTTACCAGGGAAGACTTCCGGAGTTTAGAACCCTACCTGCAGCAGCATCCTTTGAGAAGCAAACAGCCGGCCCTTTTAGAATTTGAAGGGGGAAAGATGATCCTGGTGGAGACGGCCTATCAGGAATCGGATGGACCTCTGAGAGTCAATAATATTACCTTGCTGCCGGAGGAGATAGCGTCCTATTTCAGGTATTATCCCCTGGAAATAAAGCGTGATGTTAATTTTCCTACTGACAGTGAGCAAGATGAAACAATAATAGAAGCCAGGGGAGCGTTTATTGGCCGGGCTACTTTCCAGCAGGAAAGGGATTGGTATGATCAACTGATAGGTGTGTTTGGGGAAGAAGAACTGTGGGAGGAATCATGGCAAGAACTGGATGGAGTATTCGCCCCGGAAGGTCCCGTGGTGGGTGCCGGCACAAATTCCGGCGGCTACCTGGAATTTAAGTTTGATGAGGATTGGGAACCGGAAAAGAAAGTACTGGATAGGATATATGAGGTATTCCGGGAAAAGGCTTCAAAATATGGTATTTCAGACCTTCCCGTAGTTTTTAAATGGAGAGTCAGGTAACGGGAGAAACGGTTGTGAGTGTGGGCTCTTTTAAGTCAGCGTCAGTGGTGTTATAATATTACCAATTTGGCAAAGTTGTGGAAGAGGGGATAAAATTGAGCAAATTGTGGTCCGGACGTTTTCAGAAGAAAACATCGCACCTGGTGGATGATTTTCATTCGTCCATTTCTTTTGATAAGAGACTATATAAATATGATATCCAGGGCAGTATTGCCCACGCCAAAATGTTGGGTAAAACAGGGATTTTGACTGCCGGTGAGGCGGAGAAAATTGTTAACGGGTTAAGAGAAGTCCTTGACGACATAGAGGCCGGTAAAGCTGAGTTTTCCGTGGCAGCGGAAGATATACATATGAATGTAGAACAGTTGTTGACGGAAAAAATAGGCCCGCTGGGTAAAAAGCTGCATACCGGGCGCAGCCGTAATGACCAGGTGGCCCTGGATATGCGTATGTACGTGAAAGCAGAAATAACCGAAGTTGGGTTACTCTTATGGCAGTTACAGGAAACCATTTTGGACCTGGCCGAGGATAATACGGAAACGGTAATGCCGGGCTATACCCACCTGCAGCGAGCCCAGCCGGTTACCCTGGCCCACCACTTGACGGCTTATTTTATGATGTTTGACCGGGACGCGGAGAGGCTGCGTGACTGTTACCGGCGTGCCGATGTGATGCCGCTGGGAGCGGGTGCCCTGGCGGGCACCACTTTTCCGCTGGACAGGCATTTTGTGGCCGAGGAGCTTGGCTTTAGGGCGGTTACCGAAAATAGCCTGGACTCGGTAAGCGATCGTGATTTTGTAGTGGAATTCACCTCGGCTGCAGCACTGATCATGATGCACCTGAGCCGTTTTTGTGAGGAAATCATACTGTGGTCCTCGGCCGAGTTCGGCTTTGTTGAGCTTGATGATTCCTACAGCACCGGGAGCAGCATGATGCCGCAAAAGAAAAACCCTGATGTGGCCGAGCTGGTAAGGGGCAAAAGCGGCCGGGTATTTGGTTCACTGCAAAGCCTTCTTACCATGCTCAAAGGGCTTCCCCTGGCCTATAACAAGGACATGCAGGAAGACAAAGAGCCCCTTTTTGATGCAGTGGATACCGTCAAAAAGTGTCTGATGGTTTTTGGCCCCATGATTTCCACCATGCAAGTACGGAATGCTGCTATGAAAAAGGCAGCAGGCGGCGGTTTTACCAATGCCACCGACCTGGCCGATTATTTGGTCAACAAGGGCTTGCCCTTCCGGGAAGCGCATGAGGTGGTGGGGAAGATAGTCTGGTACTGCATGGAACATAAAAAGGACTTGGAACATCTTTCCCTGGATGAATACCGGGAGTTCAGCCCGGCAGTAAAGGAAGATGTCTATACTTTCATTGCCACCGACCGCTGTGTTGCCGCGCGCAATATATACGGCGGCCCCGCCCCGGAAACTGTGCGCCAGATGATTACCCGGCACCGGGAAAGGTTGCAACAAGAGAAATAGGAGCAAATAAAATAAGGGTGCGCTAGGAGAATTTATTTGAATTGGGAGAAGCTGTTGGTTAGCGCCCTGGTGGGTGCTGCTATCGGTTATATTACAAACTGGATAGCCATAAAAATGTTATTTCGCCCGCTTAATGCCAAGCGCTTGCTGGGTATCCGCTTACCTTTTACTCCGGGTGTGATACCCAAGGAAAAGGACCGTTTGGCCCGGAGTATAGGGGATTCAGTCAGCCGCCATTTGTTGACCAGGGAATACATTTCAGGTGAACTATTGTCAGGGGAAACAGAGGAACAGGTGCGATCCCTGGTACGCCGAAAAGTTAGTGAGGCGCACGGCAAAACTGTGCAAGAGGTATTGGAAGATGCAGGCATTGATTTTACCGCGCGGGAAAAATGTCAAAAAACAATTACAGCCTGGTTTTTAAAGGGAGTCAGGGACAGGCGCTTATTGCAGCTTATATCCACGCAACTGTCGGCACTGATTGTACAGCTGCTGGAACGGCATCCTGCGGAATTAGTAAACACAGGTGAATTTTCGGCGTGTAGGAATCAACTGCAAAAGCTAATTAAAGATTTTTTTGCCGCAGAAGAAAACCGGCGGCAGTTGCAAGATTTCTTAGCCGTCAGGGTGGAAAGGGTATGTGCAAGCACAGGCACGATAAAAGAATATATACCCGGTAACTTGTTGGACGACCTGCGGGAATATATGGCAAAACAAGCACCTCATATTATCAGTTTAGTAAACAGTTATCTCGATGCCCCGGAGACCAGGAAGCTATTAGCAAAAAGGGTGGAAGGCTTTTTCGACCAGGGACTGCTGCATCGCATGATGGGCGGCCTGTTAGACAGATTGGGCAATAACTCCGGTCAAGTTGCCGATAAAATTGTGGATGAAATTGCTAATTTCTTTGCCCAGCCGGAAAACCAAAATCTTCTGGTTCAGAAGGTGGAGTCTATGTTTAATGACTTTTTGGACCGGCGCGTGTGCGATGTGGCTGCCAAGGTGGATGATGAAACCAGGAAAAAGACCATTCTGGAATTGAGTGAATGGCTTAGTAATAAATTAAGCTGCGGTGAGACTGTGCTCGGGGTTTTTAACGTGTTAGAAAAAAAACTGGCCGGTACAAGTGCGTCCTGGAGAGAATTGTTAGGTGTGGAAGATCGGGAGAAATTCAAACAAGACACTGAAGCATATTTAATGAAGGTTTTATGTGAAATCATCACCAGATCGGAATTCGAAGCTTCTGTGGCCGGCTATGTGCATAAAACAGCATTGTGGCTTGGGTATTCCCGCATTGATGAATTATGGCCCCGCTTGTCATCTAAAAATGCAAAGGAATTGGAAGAAAATGTACTAGGCGTCTACCGCGGTTTTGTCGATCGTTTCCTGCCTGATATTCTAAATTTCGTCAATTTCAGCCAATTAATCACGCGGCGCGTGGATGATTTGGATGTGCTTGAGGTGGAAGAACTTGTTATTGGTATTATGCGCCGTGAACTGGTGGCAATTACCTGGTTGGGTGCCATATTAGGTGCTTGTATAGGTATAAGTATGGTAGTTCTGCAGCAATTCATATAAAGCAAGATGTACCCCTTTAGGGAGCACACTTTGTGAAAAACTTCTTTCGCCAAAAACAGTTGACCCCAAGGGAGTTTTACTGTATACTTTGATAACAAGTTTAGAAGTACGAGGCAGTGAAGGGGAGCAGAACCTGTTAAAGCCGTGCTCCAGAGAGCCGGATCAGCTGTAAACCGGCGCAGGCACAGGTGAAGTATCGCCCCGGAGCCGTTCTGTCGAAAGCGTACAGCCGTAGGCAGAACCGGGTGAGCAAACCCGTTACCAAACCGTGTCTTTAGACACGCAAGTGGTTCCTGGAGCTTAGGAGCAAACAGGGTGGTACCGCGTGAGGTGTGCCTATACGACCTCTCGTCCCTGACATTAAATGTCAGGCGCGAGAGGTTTTTTAAATTATCTTCGCACAGCCTGTAAGACCCCGTCCCCGAATAAGGAAAGGGGACACACCTGCTTGAAGCTTGGGTGTTTCTCTGGGGGCAGGAATGTCCCCAACTAATGGGACTAACAGGCTGTAGCTCGAAATAAGTGCGACTAAGGTTCAGGTGGGGTCAAGACCCCACCTGAACCAAGTCTTCTTTATTAATTTAATACCTATTAAGAGGGAAGTGTACCTAGGGTTCCGCTTCCGGTGAAATCCGGGAGGGCTGGACCAAGCGGTACAGACCTTGGTGGAAATTGGCATTCGATCCATTTAATCTTTGAACTAGTTAGAAACTTTTTTACTAATGCCCTCCCCCCTAGGTTACACCGTGGGAATAAAAGGCCCAAGCGGATAGGTTCCACTCTCGGGAATATATCGGCGGGGTCTTTTTATTTTTTAGTCGGAAAGTAGTTAACTCGTTCAGCTAATGCTGAACATCGGGACTTCAGATGGGGATTCCACCCCACCTGAAGTAAAAAGAGGAACCCCACTTATAGAAGTGGGAGTCTTAGAAATCAGATAAACTATTTTACAGGAGTGGTGAATGTATGAGTTTAAAGATCTATTTGGACGGTAATTTTGTGCCTGAAGAAAACGCTGTTGTTTCAGTATTTGACCATGGGCTGCTCTATGGGGACGGTGTGTTTGAGGGTATTCGTGCTTATCATAACCGGGTATTCAAAATGGAAGAACATATTGAGCGCTTTTACGAATCCGCAAAAACCCTGACCATGGAACTCCCCATCAGTGAGGAAGAAATGACGGAAGTAGTGCTGGAGACCTGTCGCCGTAATGACCTACGGGATGCATACATACGGCTGGTTGCCACCAGGGGTAAAGGTGACCTGGGGCTGGACCCCAAAAAGTGTCCCCGACCCACAGTATTTTGTATCGCAGCATCTATTCAGCTTTACCCGGAAGAATTATATACCAAGGGCCTGGAAGTTATTACTGTGGCCACCCGGCGTAACCTGGGTGAGGCTTGTAACCCCAGGGTTAAGTCACTTAATTATCTAAACAATATTTACGGTAAAATTGAAGCTAACCTGGCCGGAGTTCCCGAGGCCATTATGTTAAATCAGGAGGGCTATGTTGCTGAGGCCACCGGTGATAATATTTTCCTGGTTAAGAAAGGTAAACTTATCACCCCGCCCATTCATGCCGGCATCCTGGAGGGTATTACCCGCAACTGTGTGATGGATCTGGCCCGGGAAAAGGGTATTCCTGTGGAAGAAAAAATGTTTACCAGGCATGATATATTTAATGCCGAAGAGTGCTTCCTTACCGGTACTGCCGCTGAATTGATCCCGGTAGTAAAGGTTGACGGCCGTACTATAGCAGACGGCAAGCCGGGGCAAATGACTTGGAAACTCATCGATGCCTTCCGGGAATTGACCAAAGTGGACGGACCACAGATCTTTAAATAAGTACTACTCTTAAAGAGTGATACAAGGAGGAATCAACGTGCGCAGCGATGTCATAAAAAAAGGCCCGGAAAGGGCACCCCAGCGCTCCCTTTTAAAGGCCTTGGGCATGGTGGACCGGGAATTGGAGCGGCCCCTGATTGGGATAGTAAATTCCTTTAATGAAGTTGTGCCTGGTCATATACATTTGAGAGAAATTACGGATGCTGTGAAGAGCGGCGTACGGATGGCCGGTGGTACACCCATGGAATTTCCCACTATAGCAGTGTGTGACGGCATCGCCATGGGGCATACGGGTATGAAATACTCCCTGGCCAGCAGGGAAATAATAGCTGATTCCATTGAGGTCATGGCTACCGCCCATCCTTTTGACGCGCTGGTGTTAGTCACAGCCTGTGATAAAGTGGTTCCGGGCATGTTGATGGCCGCTGCCCGGCTGGATATTCCCGCTATCATCGTAAGTGGCGGCCCCATGCTGGCAGGAAATTTAAAGGGACGAAAATTGTCTCTGTCCAATATGTTCGAGGCAGTGGGTGCAGTCAAGTCAGGGAAAATGAGCGAAGCAGAGATGGCCGAGATGGAAGAAAGTGTTTGTCCGGGTTGCGGTTCCTGTGCCGGTATGTTCACGGCCAACTCTATGAATTGCCTTACTGAGGCGCTGGGTATGGCCCTGCCGGGCAACGGTACGCTACCCGCAGTGTCAGCGGCACGCCGCCGGCTGGCCAAGGAAACCGGATACCGGTGCGTGGAAATGGTACAGGAAGGACTTATTCCTTCGCGGATACTCTCTTCTGAAGCTTTTGATAATGCCCTGGCCGTAGATATGGCCCTGGGCTGTTCCACGAACTCGGTTCTGCACTTACCTGCTGTGGCCCGCGAAGCCGGGATGGAACTGGATCTGGATAGAATAAACGATGTCAGTAAGAAAACTCCCAACCTGTGCAAGCTCAGTCCGGCAGGAGAGCACTACATTGAGGACTTGAACGAGGCCGGAGGAGTTGCGGCGGTAATGGCCCTTCTGGCGCAAAAAGGACTTATTAATACCGGCATCAAAACCGTAACCGGGAAAATAGTGGGTGAAAATATACAGGGTGCGGCTGTTCAAAATACAGATGTAATCCGCAGCATTGAAGACGCTCACAGCCCCACCGGCGGTATTGCTATACTGCGCGGCAATCTGGCCCCGGATGGCGCTGTGGTTAAAAGATCGGCAGTGGCGCCGGAAATGTTGGTGCACCAGGGTCCCGCCCGGGTGTTTGAGTCGGAAGAAGAGGCCAGCAGGGTCATTATGGCCGGGGAAATAAATAAAGGCGATGTGGTAGTTATCCGCTACGAAGGCCCCAGGGGTGGGCCTGGGATGCGGGAAATGCTTGGCCCCACTGCAACTTTGGCCGGCATGGGGATGGATAAAGAAGTGGCTCTGATCACCGACGGGCGCTTCAGTGGCGCCACCAAGGGTGCTTCCATAGGCCATATTTCCCCGGAAGCAGCCATGGGAGGTCCTATTGCAGCTATCAAGGACGGAGATATTATTGAAATTGACATTCCCAATAATATTTTAAACGTAAAATTAACTGAGCAAGAAATAGAGTCCCGCCTGGATGGATGGACGGCTCCAGAGCCGCAAATTAATAAAGGGTACTTAGCACGTTATGCTCGGTTGGTTACTTCCGCCAGTACCGGAGCGGTCTTAGGGCGAAAATAAGAAATAAAACCCGGAGGTGAATAACAATGAAGAAATCCGGAGCAGAAATCCTGATGGAGAGTTTAAAGGCCCAGGGGGTAGATACTATTTTCGGCTACCCCGGTGGGGCTGCTCTACCTATTTACGACGCTCTTTATGATGTAGACATAACCCACTATCTAACCCGGCATGAACAGGGGGCCGCCCATGCTGCCGACGGGTACGCCCGTGCTTCCGGCAAGCCTGGCGTATGCCTGGCCACTTCCGGTCCGGGGGCAACCAACCTGGTTACCGGTATTGCCAACGCATATATGGATTCCATTCCCATGGTGGCTTTTACCGGTCAGGTACCCACCTCTCTGTTAGGGAAAGATTCTTTCCAGGAGGCTGATATTACAGGTATAACCTTGCCGGTTACCAAGCACAACTACATGGTTAAAGACGTCAATGACCTCAGTAAAATAGTCAAAGAAGCATTTCATATTGCCACTACCGGGCGCCCAGGGCCGGTGCTGGTAGATATCCCCAAGGATGTCTCCAGTGCGGTTGCTGCATACGAGGACCCGGGACCGGTGCTTTTGCCGGGCTACAGCCCCGCTTTTAAACCGGATCCCAAGCAAGTGTCCAGGGCCGCTCGGGCTATCGCAGAAGCTGAGCGGCCCGTTATATATGCCGGGGGAGGAGTGGTCAGCTCCGGTGCCCATGAAGAACTGAAGGAATTGGCTGAAACACTATTAATGCCCGTGGCCACCACACTGATGGGGCTGGGCGGCTTTCCCGGTGATCACCCGCTGTCCGTGGGCATGCTGGGCATGCACGGCAGCAAATATGCCAACTATGCCATCAGTGACTGTGACCTTTTAATTGCCGTGGGCGTGCGCTTTGACGACCGGGTGACCGGTAAACTGGAAAGCTTTGCCCCTAATGCTCAGGTTATTCATATAGACATAGACCAAGCCGAAATAGGAAAAAATGTACGGGTAGACTTTCCAGTGGCCGGAGATGTACGACTATGCCTGCGTGAAATAATGAAGCAGCTGCAACCCAAAGTGGAAAGCGCGTGGAATGGAACCATTAACAAATGGAAAAAGGAATATCCCTTTAGCTACGTGGACAATGGCCGCATCAAGCCCCAGCAGGTGATTCAGGAAATCTGCAGTGCAACCAAAGGCAAAGCCAGGATTGCCACCGAAGTGGGCCAGCACCAAATGTGGGCGGCCCAGTATTACACATATAGCCGCCCCCGAAGCTTCATCTCTTCAGGTGGCCTGGGCACCATGGGCTTTGGTTTCCCTGCCGCTATAGGCGTGCAGGTGGCCTGCCCGGGGGAAGCTGTGTTTGACATCGCCGGAGACGGCAGTTTCCAGATGAATATTCAGGAACTGGCCACGGTGGTAAACTATAAACTACCGGTAAAAGTAGCCATATTAAATAATGGCTATCTGGGTATGGTGCGGCAGTGGCAGGAACTATTCTATAACCGGCGCTATTCATATACGGAAATGAGTAACCCCGAATTTTCAAAAGTGGCGGAAGCTTACGGTGCCGTGGGCATCAAGATTACCACACCCTCTGAAGTGAGGCCGGCCATAGAGCATGCTCTGTCCGTAGATGAGCCGGTGGTAATGGACTTTATTACCGATCCCGAGGAAAATGTACTACCCATGGTACCACCGGGAGAAGCTATTAATAAAATGCTGGGATGATTGGAGGTGCAGTAATGCGGCATACTCTCGCTGTTTTGGTGGAAAACAATCCCGGCGTCCTGGCCCGGGTGGCAGGTCTCTTCAGTAGAAGAGGTTTTAACATTGACAGCCTGGCGGTGGGCAGGACAGATAACCCGACAGTTTCCCGCATGACCATTGTGGTGGAGGGAGACGCCAGGGTCTTAGAGCAGGTAAATAAACAGCTACATAAGCTGGTGGACGTAATCAAGATCAGTGATATCACCGCCGATGAATTTGTGGATCGTGAGCTGGTATTAATCAAAGTTAGTGTTGACCCTTCCCTGCGCGGTGAAGTGATGCAGATTGCGGATGTATTCAGAGCTCGTATTGTAGATTTGGGTAAAAAGACTGTTACCCTGGAGTGCACCGGGAATGACGGTAAAATTAACGCCTTTGAGGAATCCCTGCAATCCTACGGGATTAAAGAACTTGTTCGTACGGGTAAAATAGCTATGCAGAGGGGATCCAGGTACACAGGTTTCACTGAAAGATCACAAAAAATGAATACTAATCAGGAGGACTAATAGATTATGGTTAAAGTATTTTATGATCAAGATGCCGATTTAGCGTTACTGCAGGATAAGACTATAGCTGTAATGGGATATGGAAGCCAGGGCCACGCCCAGGCTCAGAACTTGAAAGAAAGCGGCCTGAATGTAATTGTGGGTCTTAGAAAAGACAGTTCCAGTGTGCCCAAGGCCCAGGCTGACGGGCTGGAGGCAACCACAGTGGCTGAAGCTGCCAACAGGGCCGATATTATTCAGATCTTATTGCCTGATGAATCACAGGGAAGAATCTATGCCGAAGAAATAGAGCCCTATTTAAATGCCAATAAGACCCTTATGTTCAGTCACGGCTTTAACATTCATTTTAGCCAGATTGTACCGCCTAAAGATGTTGATGTGGTCATGGTTGCTCCCAAAAGCCCCGGGCACCTGGTGCGCCGCATGTTTGAAGAGGGAATGGGAGTTCCCGGGCTGCTTGCCGTGTACCAGGATGCCAGCGGCCGGGCCCGGGAAACGGGAATGGCCTATGCCAAGGGCATCGGCTGTACCAGGGCCGGCGTATTTGAAACCTCATTTAAGGAAGAAACCGAAACCGACCTTTTCGGCGAGCAGGCAGTACTGTGCGGCGGTGTCAGTGAGTTAATCAAGGCCGGGTTCGATACCCTGGTTGATGCTGGATATGCGCCGGAGATGGCTTACTTTGAGTGTCTGCATGAGTTAAAGCTGATCGTTGATCTTATTAATGAGGGCGGACTCAGCTACATGCGCTATTCCATCAGCAACACCGCGGAATTCGGTGACTATGTGTCCGGCAAAAGGGTTGTCACGGACGAAACCCGCGCCGAAATGAAAGCAATACTGTCCGAAATTCAGAGCGGTGAATTTGCCAAGAATTGGATGCTGGAAAACCAGGCCAACCAGCCCATGTTCAAGGCCACACGTAAAAAAGAGCAGCAAGGGCAGATCGAACAAGTGGGCGCCGAGCTTCGTAAAATGATGCCCTGGCTGAAGAAGAAGTAAACCATATTGTCTTATTTATAATTGTATTTATAAGGCTGTCTATGAAAAAAGCGTTTTTTTTACGAAAATAAATTTTCATTCTAGTTTGTATATATGGTTCATGTGAGTTTTACGGGATAAGCGGGATAAAAGGCTTTGTATGTGAGGCTTTGGGGTAAACAATTTTTTTAGACAGGATTCACAGGATCTACAGGATTGTTAAAAAAATAGAAAAATACAATCGAAAGTCTTTATTACCTAAACAGAGCTTATGGACCAGTCCAATATATTAAAACAAATAATTTAAAAATGTTTTTTAAGACCCCAAAGCACTACCCTAAAGCATCCTGTAAATCCTGTAATCCTGTCTAAGATGTTTGCCCTTTCTTTTCTCTTTGTTTTTAATCTCTATCCCGAGAATCGCGTTGATCCCGTCAAAAATTGCCCTTTCTTTTTTAGTGTTGGCACTTATTTTTTTATTGGTGATTTTTGTATCATCAGAAATCACCTGATAGTTCCATATAAATTATCTAAAGTTTAAAGTCTCTGTTTTTATGTTTTAATCTTTATCCTGCTATCCTGTAATCCTGTCTAAAGGTTTTTAAGTGTTTTAAGAGCTAAAGCTTAAAGTACCGATAAATTTTCTAAAAAGGGGGGATTCGCCTGTGGAGATTACCGTAGCAGAAGCTCTGGTTCAATGTCTTGAAAATGAAAAAGTGGAAACCATTTTTGGTTTTCCCGGCGGTACCATCTTACCGGTCTACAATGCACTTTATGATTCCCGTATCAAGCACGTGCTTGTTCGACATGAGCAGGGAGCTATGCACGCGGCAGACGGATACGCCCGTTCAACCGGAAAAGTGGGGGTGGCCATGGCTACCTCCGGCCCCGGAGCCACAAACCTTGTCACCGGGATTGCTAATGCTTACATGGATTCGGTGCCTCTGGTGGTTTTTACCGGCCAGGTTCCCACCAGCCAGGTGGGAACTGACGCCTTTCAAGAAGTGGATATAACCGGGATCACCATGCCTATAACCAAGCACAATTACCTGGTTAAGGATCCCAAAAGTTTGCCTGTCGTTATGAAAAATGCATTTCATATTGCTTCCACGGGTAGACCGGGTCCGGTGCTCATTGACTTGCCCAAGGATGTGGCTGATGCCGTGATTGATTTTAAATATCCTGCACATGCGTCAATGCGCGGGTATCGCCCTACTTTCCGGGGACATCCACAAAAAATAAATGAAGCCGTTAAATTGATTGAATCCAGTCAACGCCCGGTGATTTATGCCGGTGGCGGTATTCTTAACGCCGGGGCCGTAGATGAATTGCGGTATCTGGCGGAGACCATTAACGCCCCGGTTACCAATACATTTATGGGGCTTTCCAGCTTCCCCGGGGATCACCCGTTGTTCTTGGGCATGCTGGGGCTGCACGGTACGCGGTATGCCAACCTGGCCGTTACCCAATGTGACCTCTTGATTGCCCTTGGTGCCCGCTTTGATGACCGGGTAACAGGTAAAATAGCTCAGTTCGCCCCCCAGGCGAAAGTTGTCCACGTAGATATTGACCCTGCGGAAATAGGGAAAAACGTGCTGGTTAATGTGCCTATAGTAGGGGATGTGAAGCAGGTATTAAGCCGCATTAATAATGCCATTTCCCCTAAGAAAGATCATACGTGGCTGGACCGGGTGCAGCAATGGAAACAAGAATATCCCCTGGAATACAGCCAAAAAGAAGGGGAATTAAAACCGCAGTATGTGATCGAAAAGATCTATGAGCATACCGGTGGAAAAGCTACCGTAGCCACCGATGTGGGTCAGCACCAGATGTGGGTGGCCCAGTATTACCGGTTTAACCGCCCCGGGGCGCTGGTGTCTTCAGGCGGCCTTGGCTGTATGGGATTTGGCCTGCCGGCGGCAGTAGGGGCCCAGGCAGGACTCCCGGGTGAAACGGTGATTTTGGTCACAGGTGACGGCAGCTTCCAGATGACCATGCAAGAAATGGCTACAGCTGTAGAGCAGGAACTGCCTGTTAAGGTCTTTATATTAAATAATAACTGCCTGGGCATGGTACGCCAGCTGCAGGAGGTATATTACGACAAGCGATATATGGCAACCCAATTTAAATTCCTCCCGGATTTTGAAATCTTTGCCCGTGCCTACGGTATAGAGGCATTCACGGCCCGTACCGGAAATGAGATTGACGAAGTGGTTAAAAAGGCCCTGGCTATACCGGGACCGGTGGTGGTTAATTGCTTGGTAAGTGCAGATGAAAATGTTACCCCCATGGTTCTTGCCGGTAAAGCCATTAACGAAGCTATTGATTGTTAATAAATAGGGGGGAATAAAATGAGTGGAGATCAGGTTTTCATTTTTGACACTACCTTGAGGGACGGGGAACAATCTCCGGGAGTGAGTCTTAATGTTGATGAAAAACTGGAGATAGCCAAACAGCTGGCCAGGTTGGGTGTGGATGTTATTGAGGCCGGTTTTCCCGTAACTTCCCAGGGTGACTTTCAGGCCGTGCAAACCATTGCCCGGGAAGTAAGGGGGGTGGCAGTGGCCGGGCTGGCCCGCACTAATTTCGCTGATATTGACCGGGCATGGGAGGCTGTGCAATACGCCGACCAGGCCCGTATTCATACCTTTATTGCCACCTCGGACATTCATATGCAGCATAAGCTCCGTATGACCAGGGAACAGGTGATGCAGGCAGCAGTAGAAGGTGTAAAACATGCCTGTAAATACACGGACGATGTGGAGTTTTCCGCCGAAGATGCTTCCCGCAGTGACATGGGTTTTCTGTGCCAGGTGCTGGAAGCGGCTATAGCCGCAGGAGCTACTACCATTAACATTCCGGACACCGTGGGCTATGCCACGCCGCAAGAGTGGGGGAAATTTATTCGCACTATCATTCAGCAGGTAAAAGGGATTGAAAAAGCAATTGTCAGTGTTCACTGTCATGATGACCTGGGGTTGGCTGTGGCCAATTCACTTGCCGCAGTGGCAGAAGGCGCACGGCAAGTGGAAGGCGCAGTGAACGGCATTGGTGAGCGGGCCGGTAATGCTTCCCTGGAAGAGGTGATTATGTCTCTGCGTACTCGCCGGGACTTTTACCACCTGGATACCAGGGTGAATACCAAGGAAATATACCGCACCAGTAAGCTGGTCAGCAATATGACCGGTATGGCTGTGCAGCCAAATAAAGCTATCGTGGGTAAAAATGCCTTTGCCCATGAATCAGGTATTCACCAGGACGGAGTATTAAAAGAGCGTACCACATATGAAATCATGAATCCGGTCATGGTGGGTATTACCTACGGCAATATAGTACTGGGTAAGCACAGCGGCAGGCATGCTTTCAAAGACCGCCTGGCCCAGCTGGGTTATGTGCTTGACGGCGAAGATTTAAACAAGGCATTTACACGCTTTAAAGATATGGCTGACAAGAAAAAGGAAATAACAGACCATGACCTGGAGGCTATCATAGAGGAAGAAATTCTCAGTGTGCCTGCCACCTACGAGTTAACTTACCTGCATATAAGCAGCGGCAGCACAGTTGTCCCCACAGCCACCATCGGACTGCGTCACTGTGACGAGGTGATTGAAGAGGCTTCCTGTGGAAACGGTCCTGTGGATGCTATCTGCAAGACGGTGGATAAAATCACCGGAATCAGCTGCCGCCTGGTGAGATGGGGGATTAACGCAGTAACTTCAGGTAAGGATGCTATTGGCGACGTAAACCTGAAGATCACGGCGGACGGTAAAAGGATTTACAGCGGGCGCGGCGTGAGTACAGATATACTGGAAGCCAGTGCCCGGGGCTATGTAAGCGCGGTAAATAAAATGATCTACGAAAAAAATAACGGGCGGAGGTGAGTGGATATGGCCATGACAATTACGGAAAAGATTTTGGCTGCCCATGCCGGGCGTGAATTCGTGGAACCCGGTGAACTGATCAATGTGAAGGTAGACGTAGCCCTGGGTAACGATATAACTGCCCCGGTTGCCATCAGGGAGTTTGACAGGCTGGATGTGGAAACAGTTTGGGACAAAAACCGGGTAATATTCGTCCCCGACCATTTTGTTCCCAACAAGGATATCCAATCGGCGGAGCAGGCTAAAATGCTGCGGGAGTTTGCTCGTAAGCACGCTCTTACCAACTTTTTTGAAGTAGGTAAGATGGGTATTGAACATTGCCTGCTACCCGAACAGGGACTTGTTGTTCCCGGGGATCTGGTCATTGGTGCGGATAGCCACACCTGTACTTACGGGGCACTGGGGGCCTTTTCCACCGGTGTCGGCAGCACTGACCTCGCGGCCGCCATGGCGCTTGGGGAAACCTGGCTAAAAGTGCCCGAGTCACTTAAATTTATTTATACAGGAGAACTTCCCCCGTGGGTGAGCGGTAAAGACCTCATTCTGCATACCATCGGTATGATCGGAGTGGATGGGGCCCTTTATCAGGCTATGGAATTTTGCGGGCCGGCCATTGAGAATTTAAGTATGGACAGTAGATTTAGCATGGCTAACATGGCCGTGGAGGCCGGCGCCAAAAATGGCATCATTGCGCCTGACAGTACTACCTGGGAATATGTACAGGGCCGCGCCAAAAGAGGGTACCACTTTGAAAGCAGTGACCCGGGAGCAAAATATGCCCAGGTTTACGATATCGATGTTTCATCCCTTTCACCCCAGGTAGCACTGCCCCACCTGCCTGAAAATGTAAAACCGGTGGAAGAAGTTGCTAACACAACCATTGACCAGGCTGTTATCGGTTCTTGCACCAACGGGCGTATGTCTGACCTGCGTGAGGCAGCGGCGATCTTGAAAAACCGTACCGTAAACTCCAATGTGCGGCTGCTGGTGATCCCGGGTACCCAGGATATCTATCGTCAGGCTATTAAAGAAGGACTGGTGGAAACTTTCATTGCCGCCGGGGCTGCGTTCAGCACCCCTACCTGCGGTCCCTGTCTGGGAGGCCATATGGGTATACTGGCGGCAGGAGAGCGGGCGGTGGCCACCACCAACCGCAATTTCGTAGGACGCATGGGTCATCCGGAAAGCGAAGTATATTTGGCCAACCCGGCAGTTGCTGCTGCGTCTGCGATTCTGGGCCGCATAGCCCATCCCCGGGAGGTGGAATAATGGAACTTAAAGGTAAAACGTGGAAGTTTGGCTCCGATGTAGATACCGATGCCATTATACCTGCCCGTTATCTAAACACTTCCGATCCTGCCGAGCTGGCTAAGCACTGTATGGAAGATGCGGATCCTGGGTTCCCCGCTAAAGTAGAGGCCGGGGATATTATTGTGGCGGATAAAAATTTTGGCTGTGGCAGTTCCAGGGAGCATGCTCCCATAGCTATCAAGGCTGCCGGAGTGAGCTGTGTGATCGCCAAAACCTTTGCCCGTATTTTTTACCGCAATGCTTTTAATATAGGACTGCCCATCTTTGAGTCCCCCCAGGCTGCAGAATCGATCAGCGAAGGGGACCAAATCTCAGTGGATATGGAAACGGGGAGAATAGTAAATCATACCAAGGACCAAGAATATCAAGCCACCCCTATTCCTTCTTTTATGCAGGATATTATCTCTGCGGGTGGACTAATAAACTATGTAGCGAAAAGGGTGAAAGCAGATGTTTAAACTGGCGGTATTACCCGGAGACGGAGTAGGCCCCGAGATAATGGCAGAAGCCTTAAAAGTACTAATGGCCCTGGGTAAAAAGTATCACCTGCAGTTTGAGATTTCTGAAGCCCTCATTGGCGGCTGTGCATACGATGAGACCGGAACACCGCTCCCTGCATCTACACTGGACTTGTGCCTGGAAAGTGATGCCGTTCTACTGGGGGCCGTTGGCGGCCCTAAGTGGGATAAACTCCCTGTACACCTGCGCCCGGAAGCGGGGGCACTGCTCCCGCTGCGAAAAGAGCTGCAGGTATATGCCAACCTGCGCCCGGCACAAGTTTTTACATCTCTGGCCGATGCCAGCACCTTGAAGCGGGAAGTTGTGGAAGGTCTAGACATCATGGTGGTGCGGGAGCTAACCGGGGGCCTATACTTTGGCTCCAAGCAAAGGGAAGACTTGCCCGGCGGGGGCCGGCGGGTAGTGGAAACCCTGGAATACACCACTGAAGAAGTAGAACGGGTGGTGCGTGTAGGTTTTGATATGGCCCGCCGCAGGAGCAAACAATTAACCTCGGTGGATAAAGCGAACGTACTGGAGAGCTCCCGTTTCTGGCGCGAAATTGTGGAGTCCGTGGCCCAAGAGTACCCGGATGTGGAATTAAAGCATATGCTGGTGGATAACTGTGCCATGCAGCTGGTGCGTAATCCCAAGCAGTTTGATGTGCTGGTCACTGAGAATATGTTTGGTGATATCCTCAGCGACCAGGCGGCGCAGCTTACCGGCTCCATAGGCATGCTCCCTTCAGCCAGCCTGGGAGGAAAAACCGGGTTATACGAGCCTATTCACGGCTCGGCACCGGATATAGCCGGGCAGGGGAAGGCCAATCCCATTGCCACCATTTTGTCGGTGAGCATGATGCTGCGCTACGGCTTTGGCGAGGATAATGCGGCCGATGCCGTGGAAAAAGCGGTTACCAGGGCATTGGATTCCGGTTACCGTACCGCCGATATCATGGAAGATGGTAAAGAGCAGTTAAATACCTCCCAAATGGGAGATCTAATAGTCGAAAACCTTGGTGTTTCTACCGGGGGGAGTTAAATGAGATCAATTGAATTGTATGACACAACTTTACGCGACGGCGCTCAGGGAGAGGGGATAACCTTCTCTCTGGAAGACAAGTTAAAAATAGTGCAGCGGCTGGATCAAATGGGCTTTCATTACGTTGAAGGCGGCTGGCCGGGCTCCAATCCCAAAGACCTGGCTTTCTTTAAGCGGGCCAAAAATATTTCCTTTAACAATACGGTTCTAACTGCTTTCAGCAGTACCCGCAAGCCTGGGATTACGCCGGAAGAAGACCACAATATGAAATGCCTGGTGGAGTCGGCTGTCAGTACAGTTGCTATATTTGGCAAGAGCTGGGATTTCCACGTGGAGCGGGCTCTTGAAACTACCCTGGACGAAAATTTAAATATGATTCAAGATTCACTTGCTTACCTGGTAAATAAGGGGTTAACGGCCTTTTATGATGCTGAGCATTTCTTTGACGGCTATAAAGCAAATCCCGAATATGCCTTGGCCACTCTGGATGCAGCTGTAAAGGGCGGTGCATCCAGGATAATCCTTTGTGATACTAATGGCGGGTCCATGCCCTGGGAAATCAGTAACATTGTAAGCTTGGTGCGGGAACGCATACAGGTGCCGCTGGGAATACACTGCCACAACGATTCCGAATTGGCCGTGGCCAATTCTCTGGCCGCTGTTCAGGCCGGTTGTCTTCAGGTGCAGGGTACAGTGAATGGGTACGGTGAGCGCTGTGGTAATGCCAATTTGTGTTCATTGATCCCCAACCTTAGTTATAAGTGTGGTATGGAAACCTTACCCGGTGCCAACGTAAATAGAATAACCGAGCTGTCCCGTTTTGTGAGCGAACTGGCTAACATGAGCCCGGCAAGCAGCCAGCCTTACGTGGGATCCAGTGCCTTTGCCCATAAAGGCGGGGTGCATGTCAGCGCACTACAAAAGAATCCGCGCACTTACGAGCATATTGAGCCGGAATTGGTAGGCAACAACAGGCGGGTACTGGTATCAGAATTAAGTGGCATGAGTAATTTATTATATAAATATAGAGAGCTTAACCTTGATGTCCGGACTACAGGCAGAGAAGAACGTCAGGTATTGGAAGAGCTAAAGGAAATGGAACATCGCGGTTACCAGTTCGAAGGTGCCGAGGGGTCCTTTGCGTTACGTATTCGCAAGGCCTATCACGACTACCAGGAACCATTTGAGCTAAATAACCTGCGCATCATGATTGAAATGCGTGATGACGGGCAGGTGCGTTCCGAGGCAGTGATCAAGATGACGGTGGGGGACCACGAGGTGCATACCGCTGCCGAAGGCAACGGACCGGTAAACGCGCTGGATAATGCCCTGCGCAAGGCGTTAAATGACTTTTTCCCGGCCATAAAGGAAATGCATTTATCCGATTATAAGGTGCGGGTCCTGGAAGGAAAGGATGGTACCGGCTCCATGGTCAGAGTGTTGGTGGAAACCACCGACGGCAAGAAAAACTGGGGAACTATAGGAGTAAGCCCCAACATCATTGAAGCCAGCTGGCAGGCACTGGTGGATAGTATAGCTTACGGTCTTTTACAACATGAGGAATCTAAAAATAAGAATTCAATGTCCTCCACGGCAACACCAGCAGATGCATAAAGCATTTTTTAGCTCATCAAATGTAGATTAAAGTCGAATTTGGTAAAATAAACAAATGTGCGCACCCTGGAATCTGTCTATTATTTCTAAAAATACAGAAAATATAGACTTTTAAAAATTAAATATCTTTGGCAGGACTATGACATAATTTGTTGAAAAAGTATATACAGTTACAATTAGAGAGAAAAAAATTATTATAATAATGGAAGGGGATCCACAGGGTGCGCAAGACTTTAAATGCAATTAACCTTTCCACACGTGATCTTGAGCGTGCAGTGAGCAGGGAATTGGAACAGGTGAGCGGAGGAACAGTAATTATAAGGAATATTAACCGTGCAGCTTCAGCGGAGAAAGTGGCCCGCCTGGCCATGAGAGACGGCTGGGATGTAGGCTGTTGTAAAAAAGGAAACAGCTTTTTGGTTACTTTGTCTAAAGGTTTTTATGACAAGAGTAAATTGAAACATGCATCTGGATTTGCCAATGTATAAATATCCAATAAAGAACCGGCCCTTTAGGGCCGGTTTTCTTTTATTTGAACGACTGGCTTGACCTGGTTATAACACTGGGAGATAATGAGTAAGGAGACGAGTTTGTTTAGATGGAATTAGGTTTCCGGGTGGTGGTGTATTGGACTTTTTAAAGTATTTAAATTTATATAATTTTTCTCCGTTAAATATTATCATCAGTGTATTTGACATTATTATTGTGGCCTTTGTATTGTACAGGCTGATTATGTTGATAAAAGGTACCAGGGCGGTACAGCTTTTAAAAGGGCTGGTGGTGCTGCTTGTAGCCACTGCGGTAAGCGACTGGCTGGGGCTGGAGACGGTGCATTGGTTATTGCGGCAAACTATGACAGCACTGGTGGTGGCTCTGCCCATAGTTTTCCAGCCCGAGCTGCGTAGGGCGCTGGAAAAAATAGGGGGAGGTAGATTCCTGGCCCGCCCCCTTACGCTGATGGCTGAAGACGATCGGACCGATGTAATCGACGAAGTGGTAAAATCCGTGCAGGAATTGGCCCAAACCAGAACCGGGGCGCTTATTGTTTTGGAAAGGAACACCGGGTTAGAGGAATATATAGATGCCGGAGTGCAAATAGATGCTATACTGTCCGCCGAATTACTTACCAATATTTTTGTCGAAAAAACCCCACTCCATGACGGTGCGGCCATCATACGCGGAGATCGCCTAGCTGCGGCAGGCTGTGTTTTGCCGCTTTCCAGCAGTTCGCGGTTGGCCCGCAGCCTGGGAACCAGGCACCGGGCGGCGGTGGGAATTACGGAGCAGTCAGATGCCCTGGCGGTGATTGTGTCGGAAGAAACTGGATTAACATCCCTGGCCATAGAGGGGATTTTAACCAGGGGGCTTACTGAAGATATGCTGCGAGAAAGACTTTCTCTGTCGCTACAGCCCAAGACCGGCAATAATTTTCCTTCTTTCCTGCACCGGAGGTGAAAAAGTTGACTTTTAAATGGCGGGAATCCACTGCCTTTCGCTTGCTGGCTTTATTTCTGGCGATAGTACTGTGGGTTTATGTTACCCATCAAAGAAACCCCATTTTGGAACGTGCCGCCCGGATTGATCTTCAGCGGCAGGGGCTCCCTGCCGGAATGGTTACTCAGGAGATACCTTCTTCAGTAACGGTTTATTATAAAAGCTCTAAGGGGCGGTTGGCCCTCGTAGATGCCGGTGAATTTGAGGCTCGGGTTAACCTGGCGGGAGCTGAAAAGGGAACACATAGTTTTCCGGTACGAGTTACCGGACCTACAGGGGTGGAAGTAGTTCGGGTCAGTCCGCAAAGGGTCACATTGTCTCTGGATAGGATAATACAGAAAGCAGTACCGGTAACGGTAAATATTTTGGGGTCACCTGCCCAGGGGTATCAACGTTTGGAACCGGTAGTTACTCCCCCGGTGGTAGAGGCCCGCGGGCCCAGTCAGGTATTACAAGAGATAGAAAGGGTGGCAGTGACAGTGGACATAAGGGGTACACCTACAGGAATTGTGCAGGTGCGCCCGGTGAGTACCGGAGTTGAAGGTGTGAAACTGCATCCGGACACAGTAAAGGTAACCATACCGGTAGAGTCCCTGCCTTCGGGTACAGTGGGAGTGAAGGCCAGAGTGCAGGGAAGTCCCGATGCCGGTTTCCGCGTGGAGAGTGTAAGTGCCAGTCCTGATCTGGTCAAAGTGACTGGGGGCCAAGACCTTTTGGACCGTCTAGAAAATGTCACAACCGCTCCCGTGGACATTGCCGGGGCAGCAGCGGATGTGACAAAAAAAGTAAAGATTATAAATCCGCAGGGTGCCTTGGTGGAGCCGCAGGAAGTGGACGTGACGGTAGAAATTGTGCCGGATACAGTACCGGGTGAAAATAACGGGGCGGTTGAATCCGCGCCGGTATCAGGGGAGTAACATTTTTTTCATTGCTCATTGTATTAACCTTACATGACCCGCTGGCATAGAATGATGATTACCGGCGTTACTATTGGCGGAGAATGTTTCAAATTGACGTCTGGTTACGAACAGAGGTATAATTGAAAGTGTTTGTGTAATAATAGAGCGATTTTTGACACAGGAGGATTCCTATGGCACTTTTCGGCACAGACGGAGTGCGCGGCGTAGCCAATAAAACCCTCACACCCGAAACAGCCCTCCAATTAGGAAAGGCCGGAGCGTCTTTTCTAAGCAAAAGAAGCGGCAAAAACTACCTGGTTGTGGGCATGGATACACGTATTTCCGGTGCAATGCTCGAGGGGGCGTTGATTGCAGGTATATGCTCTGCCGGTGTGAATGTTTTAAAAGTGGGTATTATGCCTACTCCTGCCGTTGCTTACCTGACCAGGGCTTTGGATGCTGCCGGTGGCGTGGTTATTTCTGCCTCGCATAACCCGGTAGAGGATAACGGGATCAAATTTTTTGGGCCCAGTGGCTATAAGTTATCTGATGAATTGGAAAGCAAAATAGAAGCATTAGTTGTGCAAGGCTGTGATAATCTTCCCTCTCCCACTGGTGAGGACGTGGGACGTGTGGAAATAGTGCAGGATGCCGCTGATAGGTATGTAGAATTCCTGCGACAGGCGGTCGCTACAGACTTGAGCGGCATGAAAGTAGTGGTGGACTGTGCCAACGGCGCGGCTTATGAGGTGGCCCCCCGTGTGCTCAGTGAACTGGGGGCTGAAGTGGTATCTATATTCAGCAGCCCTGACGGAATAAACATTAACAAAGGGTGCGGGTCAACTCATCCTGAGGCCCTGCAAAAAGTAGTTCTGGAGCACGGTGCTCATCTAGGGCTGGCACATGACGGGGATGCTGACCGCGTTATTGCCGTGGACCAAAACGGACAGTTGGTGGACGGGGACCGTATTATGGTTGCCTGCGCCCGGCATCTGCAAGCTGAGGGTAAGCTTAAGGAAGACATGCTGGTGGTAACTGTAATGAGTAATATGGGGCTTCGCCTGGCCATGCAAGAATCCGGCATCAAGATTGTAGAAACGAAAGTAGGAGACCGCTACGTGCTGGAAGAGCTCGTGCGTACCGGTGCCTGTTTTGGTGGAGAACAATCAGGTCATATTATATTCCTGGAGCACGGCACCACCGGTGACGGCATATTAACAGCCCTTTACCTCTTAAAGGTAGTTAAAGAGAGTGGCCGCTCCCTGGCGGAACTGGCTGCCCAGATGGAAAGACTGCCTCAGCTGCTGGAAAATGTTCGCGTCGAAGACAAAGAAAAGGTAATGCAAAGTCCCGTGCTCGCGGAAGCGATAAGCAAAATGGAAGAGAAAATGCAGGGACAGGGTCGAATACTGGTGCGCCCATCAGGTACAGAGTCTCTGGTGCGTGTGATGGCTGAAGGAAGAGACATGGATCAATTGCGCTCAGTGGTGGATGAACTGGTACAGGTGGCAAAAAGGGTAGGTTCTGAATAGGAATTAGCCCGCCATAATTAGCTCACCAAAGGAGGTGGTTAACTATTTAGGGTCTTAAAGGACGCATACAACTAAAATCCAAGCGCCAGATCCGGTACAATTGAGTGCCGGGTGACGAGGAGGGAGTTTTATCGAATTTTTCGGCGGATGCTCCCCGGTCGGACCACGACCGTTAAAGGTACTTCAAAACCGGTGGGTAACCAGCGGGACAAAAGGTGCCGGGTGGCTTGCAAGGCATAGTGCGAATAAAGAATACGTGTGCCGTGGGCTTGCTGTGCCCCGGCATAATTTTTTTCCCAAACCAAAGTCTATCAACCGGAGGTTTTTATATATGTGCGGAATAGTTGGTTATTTAGGTTATCAGCAGGCCGTCCCCATTCTGCTGGAGGGGCTGGCCAGGCTGGAATATCGCGGTTATGATTCTGCCGGCGTGGCAGTACTGGATGGAAATGATTCCATGATACAGGTAAAAAAGCAAAAGGGTAAACTGGCAGGTTTAAAAACCTCTAGCAATGATTTTTGCCTTAACGCTGTTTGCGGTATCGGGCATACACGCTGGGCTACCCACGGGCGCCCCAACGATGTAAACGCTCATCCCCATACTGATTGCACCGGCAAGTTCGCCGTGGTCCATAACGGCATTATAGAAAACTATATGGCTCTCAGGGATTGGCTTATTTCCAGGGGGCATGTATTTAATTCCGAAACAGATACCGAAGTACTGCCTCATTTAATAGAAGAACTATACGCAGGTGACCTGCTGGAAGCTGTACGCAAGGCAATTACCAAGTTACAAGGATCCTATGCCATGGTAGTCCTTTGTCTTAATGAGCCCGGGCGCTTGGTAGCCGCTCGCCACGACAGCCCCCTGGTAGTGGGGCTGGGAGACGGTGAAAACTTCCTGGCGTCGGATATTCCCGCGCTGCTTAAGCATACCCGCCGTACCTATATCTTGGAGGATGGGGAAGTTGTAGATCTTACCTCGACTGAAGTCAAAGTGTTTAACTGTTCCGGAGATGCGGTAGAAAAGAAGGTATTTGAAGTGAACTGGGAAGCCGAGCAGGCAGAAAAAAACGGCTATGAACACTTTATGCTCAAAGAAATACACGAACAGCCCCGTGCTCTGCGTGATACATTGGCCGGCCGCATTAACCCGGAAGAAGGCAAAGTAATATTAAAAGAAATTACACTGGATGAAGAAAAGCTAAAGAACATCAACAAGATATATATCACCGCTTGCGGTACGGCGTATCATGCCGGTTTGGTGGGTAAGCATGTAATGGAAAGAATGGCACGGGTCCCGGTAGAAGTGGATATCGCTTCCGAACTGCGCTACCGCAATCCCATCATGGACAATAAAACCCTGGTGGTGGTAATCAGCCAGAGCGGTGAAACCGCCGACACGCTGGCCGCCATGCGGGAAGCCAAAAGAAACGGCGCCTGGACCCTGGCCGTAACCAACGTGGTGGACAGCTCCATTGCCCGGGAGGCCGATGATGTATTATACACCTGGGCCGGGCCGGAAATAGCCGTGGCTTCCACCAAGGCTTACACCACCCAGCTGATGGCCATGTACCTGCTGGGGCTGTATATGGCTGAAAAACGCGGCACCCAGAATGCCGAAGAAGCTAAAGAGTTACTCTGCGGCCTGCGGGATTTACCGGACAAGATTGAGACCATACTCAAAAACGGCAACATTATCAAAGATTTTGCCGCCCGCTATTGCGGCTGCCAGAGCTCCTTCTTTATCGGCCGGGGATTAGACCATGCAGTGGCCCTGGAAGGCGCCTTAAAGCTCAAAGAAATCTCCTATATCCACGCCGAAGCCTATGCCGCCGGAGAGCTCAAGCACGGCACCCTGGCCCTCATTGTAGAAGGAGTGCCGGTGATTGCCCTGGCTACCCAGCAGGATATCATCGAAAAAATGATAAGCAACATTAAAGAAGTAAAAGCAAGGGATGCCACCGTACTGGCCCTGGCCCCGGAAGGATACACCGGTTTGGAACAAGTAGTTGACCAGGTAGCGTACCTACCGCAAACCCACTCACTACTCGCCCCGGTGCTGGCAGTAGTTCCCCAGCAGCTTTTGGCCTATTACATGGCTGTGGAAAGAGGCTGTGAGGTGGATCAGCCCAGGAATTTGGCCAAGAGCGTGACCGTGGAGTAGGTGGTTGGTTGTTTGGTAATTATGTTGTGGTGTTGTAATAAAGATTGATAATTTAAAATAAAGTCTGATTAAAAACTTCCTTCATATGGCTATAGGCCTATGGAGGAAGTTTTTAACTTTTTAGGATTATTATATCGTTTAATAGTGTACAAGTAGATGCTCATTTCCTAATTGTTGCTGTACCAATTTTCTGTTATGGTAAGATCTTGAAACAAGGATTTTGATTAATCGACATAAATTCCTATTATTCGGCAAGGTGATTTATGTTCCGTTGAGGAATTTTCGACTATAACACAAAAAACTGGAAAAGTAAAGATTAAGGTAGGATCAGAAATAGACAATATAAATAAGATCGCTTATGATTTCCTGGTTTTTAAAAACATACATGGAGGCTACGTCCTCCAATTTGCTAGTAGTGACATGTCTGCTAGAAAGTACTAATTAACTATCGGGGAAGAAGATGGGAAAATTTCATAAGACATTGTAGATTGACTGGTTTTGTCTAATTAATTTCTAACATTCTTATTTTGTCTATAACTGGAAGTTGGAATCAATATTTATATGGGCGTAGGATTTTATGCGTAATATAGACTATACGTAGCGAATCACAAAATCTGCTTAGCATTTCCATAACCGATAAGTTGTCTATGAACGGGGGGGGTGGTAATTATAAATTAAAACATGTGGTAGATTTAAATTGTCATATTTGGGAGGTTGTTGGGAGGTTGTAATGAAAAATAATTATATTGAATCCTTACATGTAGTTGATATGGGTTTGTTTAAGCAACTAGATATGGAATTTAATGATAAATTTAATTTTGTTGTCGGTCCTAATGGGTGTGGGAAGACTTCTATACTTAGATGCCTATCAATCGCATTGTCACCACATAAGGCTAAGGAGTTTAGACACAAAGAAAATTCTGCAGTGTGGATAGATTGCGTTTGTAACGATACCTTAATTCGTGTTGGATTAGGAAAAGGTTGGGTACGAAATGGAGAAGATTATAGACATGCCATACTCAGTAATTGGACTATACCGCCGGTTTCAGATGGAAGAGAATCAATGAATATTAACCAACTAATGCAAAAGAATTTAAATTTTACTCCTTTAATTTTAGGAGCATATAGGAGGATAGAATACAAGGAAATCCATGGCATGGCCAAGGAAAAAAATATAAGAGATAGGCGAAAACAATTTTATAATGAAAGTTTATCTAATATTGATGGGGGTTCTATGCCAGAGGTTAAGCAATGGTTAATTAATAGATACTTCCAAATGGAAAAACCGTGGGCAAAGCAATTAAAAATAAACTGGGATTGGCTGGTTGAAAGGCTAGAATTAATTGGTCCAAAAAACAGTGGCTTTAAATTTAAGGAAATTAGACAGGATCTGGAACCCATTTTCGAGTGTTATGACCAGGAATGCTATTTAGAAGAGTTGTCAGCAGGATTCCAAGCAATTTTATCCCTTATTCTCAGTATTTTTGACTGGGTAGAGAGCACTAATGAGGAACCAGACATTATTGTCAAATCCGCAACAGGAACGGTTATTATTGATGAACTGGATGTTCATTTGCATCCAGAGTGGCAACTAACGATACGTGAAACATTAGAAAACATATTCCCTTATTTGCAATTCATAATTACCACACACTCACCTCACTTAATTGCAAGTGTTAAAACCGGAGAGTTGATTATATTAAAAGAACACGATGGGATCGTTAATGTAAAACCTATTGATAAAAGTTATTCTGGTTGGAATACAGACCAGATTCTTGAAGAAGTTATGGGTGTAAAAAGTCTGGAAAACAAAAGGTATTCTTTGCTCATTGAAGATGCCATGCAATTAGTAGAAAATAAAAACATAGATGGATTAAAAAAAGCCATTCAAGAACTTGAAAATGTTGTACATCCATCAGATACTATTGTTTCAGTACTGAAAATAAAAGTTGCAGCTTTAGAATTGGGGGAATAGTCTATGATAAGAATAAACAAACCAGGGACACCTCCCAAAATATTATTAGACAAACAAAAAGAATGGACAAACGAATTATTGCAAGCAATATCTGAATATGGATCATATTCAGATATTCCTAAATCCGAAAAGGAAAAATTGTTACATCATTATAGGCACGATGAAATTAAAATTTTATTGTTTCAATGTAGTTATGATAAGTGTGCATTTTGTGAGTGTATTCCTGGAGAAGGTGGCAACATAGAGGTTGAACATTTTGCCCCCAAGTCAATATATCATAAATTAGCATTTGAATGGGATAACTTTTTGCCGGTTTGCAGAAAGTGTAATGAAGCCAAGTCTAATTTTGATACATTAAAGGAGCCTATTGTTAATCCAACTAAAGAAGATCCAGAAGAATTTTTTGATTTTAATTTAATAAACATTGTGCCATCTTCCAATCCACCAAATTTGAAAATCGCACTAACAACGATAAAGGTTTGTAATCTAAATTCAACAAGATTGTTTAAAGCACGGGCAGACTTGCTATATCATCTTTCAATTTATCAGGAAGAATTGTCGAATTGGTTACAAGAAATTGATAGCGCTGATACTGATTTAAAAAGAAAAAATAGAATAACAAAGTTAATAAATTCAATAGATGCTATAGACATGCTGGGTATGGAAGAGGAGAAATATTCGGCGTTTTGTAAAAACTTTCTTTTTAAAAGTGAAATTTATAATCGCGCTAAAAAGATAATTAGTGATTTCCGCCAAGAAGAAGCCTCCTGAGTATATATTTATTTAAATTTATTTAAACGCTATGATTACTTTCAACATTCATTGAAGGTAGGGGAATATGTCAACCAAAAATCAATTTAACGGTTACTCAGTTAAAAAAGCAGCTAAAGTCACTTACGGACAAAGAGCTTGTTGATATTATTTCAGGAGTATATAAATTTAACCGGGAAGCGCAAAATTTTATTGCGGCGAAAGTAATGGGAAACGATGTTCTTGACTTATTGCTTGAGCATTATAAAAAAGTAGTTTCTGACGAATTTTTTCCCGACAGGGGTTTCGGTAAACTTAGGCTATCTAAAGCCAAAAAAGCAATATCAAACTTCAAAAGTATCTGTAACGACGAAAAAAATACTGGATTTAATGACTTATTATGTGGAAATGGGTGTGGAGTTTACCAATACATATGGTGACATTACTGATAATTTTTACTACAGTGTGGAAAGTGTATATGCCAGTATTACAGACATGCTGGGCAAGGTGAAGGATGGGAAGCTAATTGATGAATTTCAACCTAGGCTTAAGGCAATTGTAGATGATACGGATGAAATAGGATGGGGTTTTCATGATTAAATTATATAATGGGTTCTTCGGTAGTGAGGTTTCAGGGAAAAGTAATTTTTAGTTCTGCAGTCAAAACAAGAACCGAGCAACTTACGATAACTTTATTTACTTCCTTCTTGTGGGGCAATAGATGTAGAAGAGTGGCCTAGTGGAATAGACCAGCGTGAGGGTTCGTGCGGTTTGGTTCAGAGGGTTAAGGGTATGCCATAAATCTATTTATAAACAGACAGAGGTAAAGCTAAGTATCTTCGCATTATCCATAGTAACCAACCCAACTTAAATAAAAATTATGATTAGCCGCCCGTTTCTATATTGTGAATAAAGAGTAATAACCGATAGGAGGATACTAACCATTCTTGACCCGCATAGTTTTATGTT